>JAGVCC010000132.1 GCA_020059395.1 Chitinophagales bacterium
ATTAGAAAGTTAACCTTGCACCAAGGTTCATTCTCCAAGTGTTACCTACAGTAACATTGCTGGCAAAAGAACTTGTTGGTAAAGCACCGTTAACAAGGTTCATACGGTACGTAGCTGGTGCAGTTGCAGTAGGTGCAGTGGCAACAGCAAGTATAGCACCGTTAGAATAAATAGTACGTTTGGTTACACCCCAGTTGCTGTTAATAAGGTTGGTAAAGTTTTCAACCTCCAGACTAAGCTGTAAGCCATAGTTTCTGTGTTTGCTAACAGGCATAATGTCCTGTAAAACCCTAAAGTCAAGGTTGCTGAACCATGGCAGTTTAGCGCCGTTTCTTTCAGAAAATTGTCCTTTACGCTTGCTCAGGTAGTTATCCTGATCGATGTATTTAAAGAATGCTTCGCTTTGTTGTGCTGCAGTAAATGGAGTAGCACCAGTAATAGCAGCAAAAGTAATTTCGCTTGCATCTTTAGGTATGTAAATCAGGTCGCTGGTAATACCATCCTGGTTAAAATCGTTTGAGTAACGGTAGCTGTAACGGCCCTGTTCGTAACCCATGTACACTAAAGAGAATGTAGTTTTTAAGAACTTGTTCCAATTAGCGATGTATGACGCATAAGCAACAATGCGGTTTGGTGTTCCAAAATCACTGTATGCTAAATCAAGGTCATTATTACCTCTTAAGCTCTGGATGTTGCTCCAGGCACTTGCTGCCTGGGAGCCGGGGTTACCACTTATATCAAATGATTCAGTATGTGTGTAAGCGGCCGTAAAGTCCCAGTTTTTGCTAAAGCGTTTAGATACCTGAGCAGTAAAGATACCAGCACCACCTTTTTTGGTATTGGTTAAAATCATAGCTTCAGATTGTGCGGCATTATACCTTCTTAAAGCATTGGTATTAGCAAATAATGGTCTTGCACCTGCACCTGCGGTAACACCAATTGGCAGTCGCTGGTTAGCGTTGTATTGCATTAAGGCATTAATATCTTTATTGTAAATGGCTTCTAAAGTTAAAGTCCAGTCGCCGGCTAATTTTTTATCAACCGCACCACTTACTCTTAAAACCTGTGGCATTTTAAAGTTAGGATCAACTGAGGCTATTGAACCAGGAGCTGTTGTTCCGGGAGCAGAAGCAAAGTTGCCAACGTATGCACTTGGATTAGGGTTAAACAGGTAACCAGAAAGTCCAGTTGTTAATTCAACAGTATTTTGAATTACGCCACTGTTTGTTGGCTGGTTAGTAAACCATACAAATGGAAACCTTCCAGTAAATACGCCGGCACCACCACGTATAATAGTGCTCTTGTCGCCTTCAATGTCCCAGTTAAAACCAACACGTGGGCTAATGTAAGTTCTTTCTTTTGGCCACAGGCTAACATCAATGTTTAACGGTTTACCTGTTAAATCACCAAAATTTAAAGCTTTTACAGATGCGTTACCTGTAAGTGAGTTTAAGAATAAAGGCCTGTCTGCACGTAAACCAACAGTTAATTTAAATTTATCGTTAAAACGAATCTCATCCTGTGCGTATACACTTGCCTGTGCAAAATCAAGCTCTACAAAAGGCTTTTGGCCTGCATAAGCATAGGTTAAACCAAAAGCTGTTGGTGCAGCGTTATTAAGAAAGTCTGATACCGAAGCAAACCTGTAATAGCTGGTGCCATAACGTAAAAACTGATTTTTTACATAAATTTTTTCGTAAGCAATACCACCTGTAATAGCATGTTTGCCGGTATTGTAAGTAAGGTTATCGTTAAAAGTAAGTGTGTTATTCTGTACATCATTATTGTAAGAAAACAGCTCATACCCTGCAGCAATATATGAATCACCACCGCTTAAAATATCAATGAATGGAAATACTGCAGATTTGCTGCTGCGTTTAGGATCGTTTGCCTGTGTATAAGTGGCAATTAACTGATTGCTGAATTTGTCATTGAAATTACTTTTCAATTCAAATGCATACGATTTAAGTAAATTAGTATTGGCGTAGTTTGAGTTTTCGTAACTCATACTGTTAACACTCCAGCGGTTACTTGCACTGCGTGGGTTTGGTGCACTGTTACCATTCAATAGCTGGTCATCGTCAGTTTTAGAATAATTGTAACGGAAAGAGGCTGTGTGTTTAGGACTAATGATCCAGTCTAAACGACCCAGTAATTTTTCATTTTTGGTATTGAAATTACCTAGGTTTTCGTAAGGGCCTGTTTCGTAACCGTATTGGCTTTTAAGGTAGGCACTTACAGCATCCAGGTCAGCAGCCTGTGTTCTTGATTCATTAGGGTCGCCACTTGCTGCACCCCTTCTTGCTTTCCAGACAATACCGGGGGCATCGCTTTGGAACATTTCGCCGCTTAAAAAGAAAAATAATTTATTCTTGATAATTGGACCACCAACAACAGCACCGTATGTTTTTGAAGTGGAAGTGGTTACAGTAGGTACTTTTTGTTCAACTGCTTTACGGCCTAAAAAACCTTCGTTTCTGTAAAAGCCATAAACCGAACCTTTAATTTTATTAGTACCTTTTTTAGTAGTTGCATTTATTCCTGCACCAGTAAAGTTAGCCTGCCTTACATCGTAAGGGCTAACGTTTACACTGATTTCTTCAATCGCATCTAACGAAATGGGCTGAACAGCACCACCTGGCAACGCATTGCTCGACAGGCCAAAGTTGTTATTAAAACTTGCACCGTCAATCTGGATGTTATTATAACGTCCATCACGACCGCCAAAAGAATTACCAGCACCCGCCTGCGGTGTTAAGCTTGATAAATTTGTAATACTGCGGCTGATGTTAGGCATTGAGTTAATGATGCGCTGGTTAAAGTTTGTGGCTGTACCAGTTTTAACTGTTCTTGCAGCACGGCTGGATACAATTACATTTTCCAGTACGTTGGCAGAAGATTTTGCACTAAAATCAAGCACTTCGGTTGTACCTAACTGTAGGTAAACTTCATTCCTGTCTGGTATACTTTGCCCAACATAGCTAACAGTAACTGTGTAAGGGCCTCCGGGGTCAAGGTTAGGAACTGTAAAACGTCCGCTTTTGTCAGTTTTTGCGTACTTCACAGCGCCGTTTTGCAGGTTAGTAATTTTAATAGAAGCGCCTTCTAAAGCTGCTCCTTTTTCGTCTTTCACAGTACCTGCAACGGTGCTTGTAGTTACCTGTGCCGTTAACAAAGCCGGGATTAATACCAGGGCAATTAAAAACGGGATAATTCTCTTTAAATGCATATTAGTTTTATTTTTTCGGTGCAAAGAAACTAAATAATAGCTGAACTTAATTAACATTTATTAACAAAAACAACAGGCAACAATTAAATAACATTTGCTGCTTTAAAGGGTGATATATTATCAATTTGAATATAACAGCGTATAAAAGGCCAATATTCCCAATATCACAAAAAAACGGGCCGCCATAAAAGCTAAAGCATACTACCTTTGCAGCCTAAATTGAAATATTACTATGTTAGACAGTATTGAAAGTGCGATTGAGGACATAAAAAACGGCAAGCTGGTTATTGTGGTAGATGATGAGGACCGTGAAAATGAGGGTGATTTTATTGGTGCTGCCAGTTGTGTTACACCAGAAATGATAAATTTTATGAGCTTCCACGGCAGGGGGCTTATTTGTGCGCCGCTTATTGAAGAACGTTGCGACGAACTGCAGCTGCCGCCAATGGTGAGCAGCAATACATCGTTGCATGAAACGGCCTTTACAGTTAGTATTGATTTGCTGGGGCAGGGCTGTACCACGGGTATTAGTGCACATGACCGCAGCAAAACTGTAAAGGCATTGATTAATCCCGATACAAAACCGGAAGATTTAGGACGGCCCGGCCATATTTTTCCTTTAAGGGCAAAACGTGGTGGTGTGCTGCGCCGCACCGGACATACCGAAGCTACTATTGATTTAGCCGAAATGGCCGGGCTGTACCCAGCAGGGGTTTTGGTTGAAATTATGAACGAAGACGGCAGCATGGCACGCCTGCCGCAACTGGAAGAAATTGCTAAGAAATTCGACCTGAAATTAATAAGTATTAAAGACCTTATTGAATACCGCCTGCGTACCGAAACTTTAATTACCGAGGAAGAGCGGGTACAAATGCCTACCAAATATGGCAGCTTTGAAATGGTGGCTTTTAAACAGATTAATACCGGTGAAGTACACCTGGCTTTAAAAAAAGGGGAGTGGGATAATGAGGAGCCTGTTATGGTACGTGTACACAGCAGTTGTATGACAGGTGATATTTTAGGGTCGCTTAGATGCGATTGCGGCGACCAGTTGCACCAGGCTATGAAGATGATTGAAAAAGAGGGCAAGGGCCTTATTTTATACATGAACCAGGAAGGCCGTGGCATTGGCTTATTGAATAAATTGAAAGCTTATAAGCTGCAGGAGCAGGGCCGGGATACCGTGGAAGCCAATTTGGAGCTGGGCTTTGGTATGGATGAACGGGATTATGGTGTGGGTGCCCAAATTTTGCGCCACATGGGCATAAGCAAAATGAAACTGCTGAGCAACAACCCTCGTAAACGTGCCGGCCTTTTAGGCTACGGGCTGCAGGTAGTGGATACTATTGCCATTGAAATTGCTCCTAATCCGCACAACGAAAAATACTTACAAACTAAAAAAGACAAGATGGGCCATAATATTTTAAATGGCTGAGTTTAGTTAGCAGAAGGGGTGCCTTTTGCTTCGGGTTTAGGTTTGGGCTTGTCGGCTTCGGGCCTGTATTTTTTAGGTGTCCATTCTGTTTGGTAAGAAAGGCGTACACCCGTTCTGTTACGTTGCCCCAGGGTAGCATCCACACTGGTTTTTTGAAAGCCGACAATACGAAGTTTTCCGTCTTTACTCAATAGATATTCAACGGTTATATCTGGCGTGAGCAACACACTTGTTTGCCGTGCCGCTAAAATATATGGGTTATTGTAATCAATATTTCCACCCAGTGATACTATCAGTCTGCCATCAAGATACTCTTTTACTATACCCACATTGCCCGATGCCTGAAGAGCATTAATTAATTCGGTGTTGGTGATGTCGTAGTTTGAATTGAAAGACAGGTAAGGTGAAATAGTAGGGTCTTTAAATACCCGCTGAAAAAAACGGCTCAGCTGGTTGTTTAAATAACTTGAAATTACCTGCCCCACTGTGCCGGATAAAAAGTTAACTGTGGTGCCGCCAAAGCCACCGCCATTATCGTTTATAAATGTATTAAACAGCAGCAGTGATGCTACCTGTCTGTTCATTTCATTTGGGTCTTGTTTAAACTTATTGAGGTTAGCAATTACAATGGGGTCTTTTGCAGCTTCCACATTCTGCGGCAAAACAAAATCAAAAGCTATATCTGGTTTTTTCAGGGTATTGGTAAGATGGGCAATGATGCTTATATTTTCTTTTTGCGCCACTGACCTGCCACTGCTGTTTGATAAAATACTTAAGTCTACTTTATCTGCTTTATACTCCGCATCAATTTTTATTGATGCATTGTATGGATCTCCATTCCATACAATCACTGAGCCGTCTTTAATATTAAAATATCTTCTTAAAACGGTTTGAAAATTAAAACTGTATTCACCTTGTTTAATATTGTAGCTGCCACGCATGCTGATGGGCTCTTTAGTGCCCACACGTATGTTCAGTTTGCCGGAACCCTGGCCTTTAATAATGTCGGCAGTGGCCTCATCCAAAATTACATCAATTTTACAGGCGGGTGTGGCTTCCACATCCATATCAATTAAAATATTGGTGCCTGCTTTTGTTCTTATTACTTCCATTTCACGGCCAAAGCGTACAAACTCTATGTAATCAATATTGCTGCCTTCTTTGCTGTCTTCTGTAGGCAGGTAAATATGGCTGCTGTCGGTGGCGGATGTTTTACCGGCAATATTCATGCGCATGTCGGTAATTGGGCCGTTAATGGTCATAGCTGCACTTCCGATGGCTTTGCCGTAAAACTGGCTGTTATCTAACCTGGTGGTGTTTAGCAACAGCATTTTACCGCCGGTGTTTTTATCGCCAGTTTTAAACTTTATATTGTCAAAATAAAAATTATCAAAACTGTTGTGGCGCAGCCTGCCGCTTAGTGTGCCAGTATTCCCTAATGTGTCTTTTAATTGTATTTCTCCAAAGTCAATTTCGCCAGGATTAAAAATGATTGTTTTGTTACTGAATTTATAGCGGCATTGTGTGAAATTTACTTTTAAAGAAGCTGAATCAACGTTAATAATGCCTGTAAATGCCTGACTTTTTAAACCGCCATTTATGTTTATAGTGCTGCCGGTTGCAATGCCTTTAATATCGCTGAATACCGAGTTGAGGTAACTGTTTAAAATACTTAAGTCAAAACGTTCGGCATTAAAGCTTACTGCAATGCTGTTTTGGCTGCTGTCTTTATAATTAATATTGCCGTTAATTTTAAATTTATACAAATCGCTGTTAGCGCCACCGTTAATGGATACCAAACCAGTTTTTGTATTTATTTTTCCTTCAAGCGGCACATCACCAATCAGTTTATCGTCCAGCCTGAAGTTTTTTGCTTCTGCACTGTACTCAATTAATTGTTTGCCAAAAGGATCCTTCAATGTTATTTTTCCTGTTAGCACACCTTCCAGCCTTGGCTGTTTTAAAAACAGTGGTGTAAAATCGTTTATGTTTACCTTTTTTAAATACGCCACTACATCGGTATTGTCAGTGCCGTCTTCGGCTTCTTCGGTAGCAAAAACAATTTCCTGGTTACCCTGCACAAATTTTACTTCGCTGGCTTCTATATACGCTTTGCGAATGGTGAGTTCGCCATCTTTTTCCAGCTCCCATTTTTTATCGTTTACAATAAAAGATGAAGGAGAGAAGTTGATTTTAACACCATCGCTTAAAGTGGTAACCGTTGCATTTAACGATGCTTCGCTAAGGGTTTTGCTGGCGCTTGTTTTAAGCTGTATAACCGACACATCGTTATGAGATTTTATAAGCAGGTTGGTGCCGGGAAAATGCAGGCTGTCGTTAATAGCAATATCCCCGGTGGTAAGTATTGTAGTGAGTGTGTCAAAATTGCCTTTACTTTCTATTACCACATTATTGAATAATTTTTTGTCGTATTCAAAATATGGTATAAAGCCCTTTACGTTTAACTCGTTTTGTGCTAAGTTTATGTTGCCGCTAAATTCTGCATGGTTAAAACCTTTCAGCCTTTTATCAAGCAGCTGCACAAATGCATCTGCATTTTTTGTTTTAACAGTAAAATTGAAATTTTCGTTTTTTACAATGCGTTTGGGTGCTTTAATATATGCCGGATAATAGCGGCTTAAAAACATACTAAAAGCATCTGGCAGTTGCAGTATATTAAATTCTCCGGCAATATTGCCTTCCAGCTCGTTTGTGACAAAAGCTAAATGTTTTTTATTGTCAGCTATATAGGATTTTAGTGTAAGTGAATCAAAGGAAAGTTTTGTACTGTCGTGCAGCAATGTGGCATTGGTTACCCTTGCAGTGCCAAAGAAATCATCAATATTAGTACCAGTAAAATTCAGGTTTAAATGGCCTGTCAGCGAAAAATCTTCTTTGCTAAAACCCAATTTTTTAAAATTCGATTTTAATAAAACTGCATCAAAATTGAAAGCCGGGTTTTTGGCTGTTAAATCTATTGCGCCTTTAAAATTATCCAGTTTTAAATTAGCGTCGTTAATGCTGCCGCTGCCGCTGAATATTTTTTTATTAAATCCGCCATCAATATTTATGTTGCTGTAATTGTAACCAGAAAAGTATATCTCTTTTACATTACCCTTGAATGAAGCGTTTAAATCTTTTAAAGAAAAACCACTCCCGGTAACGTTACCGTCTAATGCAATTTTTCCTAAATCAGCACTGTTTAAAAACTGGCCAAGATTAAAACCCGCCGATGAAATTTTGCCAGAATAAGCAGGTGTTTTGCCCTCAGTCAATTTCATGTTAAGGTCGGCAATTAAATTACCCAGCCCGGTGTTGATGTTGCCGTAGGTTACAAAGTCGTTTATAAAGCCGGTAAAGTTTCCTTTAAAACTGATGTTACCCAGACGGCTCAACTTGGGCTGCGTTACATTTTTAAGTGCCGGCACAATCGTTATTAAATCGGTGTAGTTAGTAACAAGGCTGTTGCTCTTAAAATCAATAAATGTGTTATTAACATCGGGCAGGCCACGTAATGTTATATCTCCATCAACACTGGTGCTGCCGCTTTTAATAACCATGTTTTTAGCCACCAAATTGTCAACAGTACCTTTTGCATTGCCCTTAATTTGAAAAGTGCGGTTCCAGTCTTTTAATGCCGGGGCAAAAAAAGCAATATCGTCACTTGCAACTGTACTGTTTTCAAAACTGCCGTTAATGGTTACTTTTTCTATAAAATCGCTCATGTCGCTGTTGAAGTTTTCATACTTCATAGCATAATAATTACCCAACCTGCTTTTATTGGTAATAATATCCAACTTATTAAACTCCATTAATTCGGGAGTAAATTTCACCTGGCTGGTTATTTTCTTCACTTCAAAACCACTGCGTTCTTTTGTAGCAAGATTGATGTCTGCCTTTAGCGTGTCTCTATAAAAAAGTATATTTTTAATATCACCATTGATGACTGTAAAGTGTAAATGTGCACCGTCAAAATAATCAAATGGCAGGCGCTCTGTTTGTTTATCGTTTTTAAATGTTCCGTTAGTTATGTGCAGGTTGTTTAGTTTAAACACAAGCCCGCCATTATTCCATTTGTATTGCGCTGTATCGATAGCAGCAGCCTTTTTCTTAGGCAGTATGTTAAGCCTGGTTCTGTTGCCGGTATAATCGTATTGAGAAAAAACGGGCTGAAGCAGTATGATGTTCTTTATTACAAAAAGATTATTACTAAGGTCCAGACTGTCGGCTTCAATACTGGCTTTGGTTACCGCCACATTCATGTCTTGTCCAATCCAGCCATCTTTTTTATTAAAGCGCAGATTTTCCAGCTCTACATTTTTAAAATCGAAGTCAAGTCCTTTTTTGGTAGATGCAGTTGTTTTTTTGGGCGAAGAAAAATAATCGGCCAAAAACTGATAATTCCAAACAGAGTCGGTACGGTTTAAATTAACAACGGTGTTTTGAAGTGCCAGATATTTAAGGGTGGCTTTATCTTTTAAAAAGAACCAGTCAGTAATATTCACCTTAGCTGTGCCGGCATATACCAAAGTATCTTTATGTTGGTCTTCTACCAGAATGCCCTCAATAAGCATTTTATTAAACAGGCTGAAATCAACATGTTTAACTTCTACTTTAGTGTGTAACTCTGCCGACAAAACCCCTGTAACCTGCTTTACCAAAAAGTTTTGTACGGGAGTATAATTTATAAGCCCCCAGCTGCTCAACAGTAAAATAAGCAGCGCCGCAATAAAACTAATTTTATGTTTTGCTTTTTTAAAAACATAAAACCACGCAACTGCCCAGCTGGCCAGTAATAAAAAAAACAGCCATTTGTTTACAGAAAAAACGAAAAAGAAAAGTGCAGCCAAACACACCCAAAACAATAAAGTAAGGGCAGCCCATTTTAATATGTTGAGGCTTTTGCTCAGGGTATTAAGTATTAGTACAAAAATAACGTTTCGCCTGCTACAGGCAAATTAAGTACCAAACTTTAAAGTATTATTAGGTTTACTACAGGTGGTACGATTGTTTTACAGGCCGGTTTCTTTAAAATAATAACCAATGCTAACAGTTATTACACGGTGCTGCATGTTTCGGCCATCGGTTTCTTCCAGATTGTTTATGTTGGCAAGGCCTGTATAATACCCTGCTTCTATCACCACCTTCTTTATGCGGTAGCTTATGCCTGCCTGCAGTCCTAAATCAAACCAGCCGTAGGCACCAAAGCCAAATTTCATATTTTGAGAGGCTGTTATACCGCTGCTGTCGGTAATTTTAAGTTTGCCAAAATTGGTAAACCCAAGTACAGGCGCTGCAGATATTGAAAATGTATTATTCCTGTCATCAAAATCGGCGCTTAAAGCAGGAATAAGATCCAGATAAGTGGCACTATACTGCTCTTTTTTATTGGAAGAGCCAGCAGGATTATTAACAGTAAAGCCACGTTTGTTTATCATTACCGAAGGAGAAAAATGCAATACGCCATCAAAAGGAATTTTTGCCATGGCACCAATGCCATAGCCCTGTATGTACGAGGTAGATTGTTTAACACCGGTGTAAACAGCTTTGCCCGTAGCATAATTCCAGGCTCCCTTTACACCCACTCTTACCTGTGCATTTACTGTAACTGTTATTAATACTGCTAAAGCAATCCAAATATATTTTTTCATTTTACTAAAATTGCGGCAAAGCTAAGTTTTTATTGTAGTAGGAAATTTTTTAATTAAGGTTGCTTTTGGCCGCTTTGCTGCACATTTTTGTTATATGCTGCCGAGCCGCCATTGGGTACCGACAAATTTTGCCAGTTGCTGCCGGTAATAATTTTACCTAAAAAAATAATTTGCCCCACATGATAAGGGTAATGCGCCAGTTGCCGGTTAATGGCATCCACCACAGTTAATCCTTCGTTGCGTATGGTAATAGTTTTAAGCAAATCATTTTCGGTTAAAGATTTTATGGAGTTGAGGCAGCAATCCCACCCTTTATTCCAAAATGCAATCAATTGTTCTTTATTCATGTGCTGTTCTTCAAATTCGGTATCTCTTTTTCGCCATTCTTTTTCGCCATCGGCGGTTAAAAAATCCGTCCACCGGCTTAGCATATTACCTGCCATATGCTGAATGATTAAAGCTATGCTGTTGCTTGCTTCATTGGGCTGATAATGAAAAGCTTCTTCATTAAGCTGTTCAAACGTTTTATCACCCAAGTCTTTGTAATAGGAGAGGCGTTTGATGGCAGATTGGAGGAATGCGTTTGGTAGTGATGTCATGCTGTGTTTTAAATATGAAGATTAAAATTACCTGAAATAATTAATAGCACTGTTAGCATGTTTTTGTAAATTTGATAAAACATAATTTGCCTCAATGCCAATAAAGCCTAACGATATCGTAAGCAGTATAGTGACAGAATTAAAAAGCCTTAATAAATCAGAACAGGAGGAACTGTTGGTAAAATTAAGGGCAAAGCGTTTACTTAGAAAAAAAAGGGCTCCTTTTAGTAATCCTGAAAAAAATACAAAGCCTGCATCAATGCAGCAGATTGACAAATGGAAACATGAATCAAGAAAAGCATAATGAGGGTAAATAAATATGTGCTTGATGCCAATATTTGGCTTAGTTATTTTATCAGTAATCGTACTGAATTTATTATTGAAATAGTGGCTAACCGTAATGTGGTGATTTACCGATGTGATGAGTTGCTGAATGAAATGAAACGGATTTTAGATTACAGGCATATTAGTAAATACAATCTTAATAAAACACTTGTAATCCGGTTTATGAAGCAACTTACTATAGACCATAAACTGCACTATCCAATAAAAAATTATATACCCGGCGATAAAGATGACGACTACATTGTAGCCCTGGCACTGCAAACTAATTCAGGATTTATTACTAGTGGAGACAGGCATATTCTCTCTCAAAAAAAGGAGCTTGAATTTAATTTCAGGCGGCTAAAAATTATTACTAAGTCGGAGTTTGAGTCTAAGTTTGCTTAATTTATTAACACGTATTTCTCTCAATATCCCTCCGCCGCATCATCACCCCGTTTATCACCCACCGCAATAATTTGTTTTCCTTTTATAATTATCAGTTCAACTCTTCCAATTTGCCCACGGGTTTTAATACTGTAGCCCATTGCTTCAAGTTCTTTCTTAGTATCTAAATAAAAATCTTTTTCTACAAAAACTTCATCGGGTAACCATTGATGGTGAAATTTTGGTTTGTTAACTGCATCCTCCGCCGTCATACCAAACTCCAGCACATTTACTAATGTTTGAAAAACGCTTGTGGGTATGGTAGTACCACCCGGAGTACCCACCACCATGTATGGTTTATTATTTTTTAACACAATGGTTGGTGTCATGCTGCTTAACATTCTTTTGCCGGGGGCAATGGCATTTTTATTGTTGCCTATAGCGCCGTACATGTTAGGTATGCCGGGCTTTACACTAAAATCGTCCATTTCGTTATTTAATAAAAACCCGGCACCACCCACCACAGTGCGGCTGCCATAACCACCATTTAAAGTGGTGGTAACAGATACTGCATTGCCTTCTGCATCCATCACACTTAAATGCGTTGTTTCTTCACTTTCGTTTATAATGCCTGCTTTGGTTGCTTTACTGCTGCCTGCTTTGCCTGAGGTATAATCTTTCATGCGTTCTTTTAAATAGGCATCGCTTACTAATTTTTTTACAGGCACTTTTACAAAATCAGGGTCGCCCAAAAATTCGGCACGGTCGGCATAGGCTCTGCGTTCCACCTCTGTCATTAGCTGTACACTTTTGG
>JAGVCC010000128.1 GCA_020059395.1 Chitinophagales bacterium
ATAATACCGGAAACAACAACTCCGCTTTAGGCGATTCTGCTTTATATAGCAACACTGGCGGATTTTCTAATGTTGCTATTGGATCTAAAGCTTTAAAAAGTAATTCTAATTTTAGTAATCTTGTTGCTATAGGCGATAGTGCTTTGTACAACAATGGGTTGGGGGCAGCCAGTACACAAGCAATTAAAAATACAGCTGTTGGTAGCAAAGCATTATATTTAAATACTATCGGATATGAAAATACCGCAATGGGGCATAATTCATTAAAAGATAATACAAATGGATTTGGCAATACCGCTTACGGTTCAGGTTCGCTATTTACAAATGTAGAAGGAAGTTATAATGTTGGCATTGGAAGAATTGCATTAAATCTTAGCGAAGGAAGTGCAAATGTAGCAATAGGTAATTGGGCATTTAATAGATTAACTTCAGGAAATTATAATATTGCTATTGGCAATCATGTAGGTAACGGGATAAATGGGTCAAACAATACTTTAATTGCTGCAGATTCAAGAAACTCCATTTTTTCCAGAAATATTTCTGGAGCAATATTTTTAGGATATGAAGCTGGAAACAATGAAACAACATCCAACAAGCTTTATATTGAAAACTCCAATGCAGATAAAAGTAATGCCCTTATTTATGGCGACTTCGCCGCCGATAGTCTTAACCTTAATGCCAAAGTAAACATTAGAGATTTTGCAAGGCTGGGTACACAGGCAAGTGGCGCACCAGCTATAAAAATGAAAAAGCTGGTAATACCAGTTGGTCCTGCTGTTGATGGGGTACAATCTTACCCAATGGGCAGCGGCATTACGGATGAAAAAGTAATAGGCGTACAAATTTTTGTAACCTATGCCAGCCCATGGAAAATACCAGCATCGTACAGAGATGCTGCTGGCTATGAATTTAATTACCAGGTACAAGCCAACAATATTGTTATAATAAACAAAGCTGGTAACAGTGCCAATATTGGTGCAAAGCCGTTTACAGTGTTAATTACATACGAGGAATAAAAACGTTTTTGTAAATTATCGATTTTATTTTTTTATAAACAACAACATCCACCTTAAAAGATGGATGTTTTTTATGGAAATAACTAAAAGCTGCTTCCGGTGCCGTACTTAATTCAAACGCTTTCTCCAGATATATTTAGCTTATACGGGCATTATTATAAAACCCTTCGTTTTACAATAATTTATTTTAATTTTTAGAAACCGGTAAAAAATAATTTCCTTCGCAACATAAACCCTGCTGTTGCAAACTGATATTTCTTTTCACATTATTTATGAAAACCATTGCAAAATGGTATATAATCTGGCATTGCAGTATGTGCAAAATGTGCAGGATGCAGAAGATATTACACAGGAAGTTTTTGTAAAGCTGTACCAAAATCTGCACCACTTTAATGCAGACGCAGCTTCTTTAAAAACCTGGATTTACCGCATTGCCATAAACCAGAGCCTTGATTTTATTAAAGCCAAAAAGGCTAAAAAAAAGGTTTGGTTTTATAACATCGCTATTTAAAAGTGAGAGCAATGAGCCTGTTGAAGATATTGCCAATTTTAATCACCCCGGCGTGGCAGCAGAAGATAAAGAAGCCTTGCAAGAGGTGTTTGGCTTTATAAATGAGTTACCCCAAAACCAGCGTACCGCTTTTATTTTAGCAAGGCTTGAAGATAAAAGCCAAAAAGAAATTGCAGAGATAATGAACATGACAATCAAAGCCGTAGAATCGCTTTTGCAACGGGCCAAACAATCTTTACAAAAAAAATTAAGCAGCACCGAAGGATAATCTTTACTAATTCGTATAACTTAACAGATAACCAATGAATAACAAGCTGGACATATTAAACAAAGTAACTAAAGCAGAGGCACCCCCTTTTTTATACACCCGTATAACGCAGCGCATACAAGCATTGCAGGAAACTCCAGCTTCTGTAAAATTTAAGTTTGCTTTTGCTGCAGCCGCTGCAGTGGTTTTGATTTTAAACGCTTGGGTGTTTACAAAAAAAACTACACACACACCACCGCCTGCAGCAATCGAAGCACCTTCCTATTCATCCACCATAAATAATATTTATTATGAGTAAGATGAAATGGCTGAGTATTGCTGTTTTTGGCTTGTTGCTTACAAACCTGGTAATTGTAAGCACTATTCTTTTTAAAAAAAATACGGTTCCGCAAAGCCAAATACAACAAGGGCTGCCACCCGGTGCAGCACACCCTGGCGGACCTAAAAATTACATTATTGAAAAACTACAGTTTGATGAAGCACAAAAAGCAGCGTACGAAAAACTTGTCTTCAATCACCGCAGCAGTATTAACCAAAAAGAAGAAGAGCTTGCACAACTAAAGAATAAATTATACGCTACTCTTACCAGTGATAATTTACTGCCGCAAAAAGACAGTATAATGATTGCTGTTGAAACCGTACAAAAACAAATTGAAACAATACACTACAATCACTTTATTGAAATAAAACAATTGTGTAAACCACAACAGGTGCCTTTGTATACTGAGTTGAGTAAAGAATTTGTCAGTTTTTTTATGCCGCCTAAAAGGCCGCCGCATCCACCAGAAAGATAAAAGCAGCACAGCGAAGGATATTTTAAAACCACTCGTATAACTATATAAACCAGTAACAGCAAAAAGCCCTGTATGAAAAAAACAATCAGCATTATAATTTTATTGGCAACAGGTGTTATAGTTTTTGTTGCCTGCAATAAAAAATCAGATGGTTCTAATGGCGGCACAACAGACCCATACGCCGCTATTAAACTTGCCACAACTATTGACCCCGCCAGCCCGGTTAATTATGCCAATCAAGGCAAGCCTGCATACATTACAAGAGACAATAACGCAGGCGCTGCACTAAGCAACAGCAAAGCCACTTTGGGCCGTATACTTTTTTACGATAAAAAATTAAGCATTGATAACACCATATCCTGCGGCAGTTGCCACAAACAGGCTTTTGCATTTAGCGATACTGCAACAGCAAGCAGCGGTGTAGCTGGTGGTAAAACGGGCCGTCATTCAATGCGGCTGATAAACACCCGCTTTGCAATTGAGCCTAAGTTTTTTTGGGATGAACGTGCCGCTAATTTAGAAGCACAAACCACACAGCCCGTTAAAGACCATGCAGAAATGGGTTTTAGTGGCCAAAGCGGAAGGCCTGAAATAACTGCATTACTTACCAAACTGGCTGCTATTGATTATTACAAAGAATTATTTCAATGGGTGTATGGTGATAAAAATGTTACAGAGCAGCGCATACAGGAAAGCCTGTCTCATTTCATTCGCAGCATACAATCTTTCGACAGCAAATATGATGCAGGCCGTGCCACAGTAACTAATGACGGACCGCCATTTACCAACTTTACCCCCAGCGAAAACCAGGGTAAGAATTTGTTTTTGCAACCACCGGTTTTTAATGCAGCAGGCATACGCACTGGTGGCGGTGCAGGTTGTGCAGGCTGCCATACACCTCCCGAATTTGATATAGACCCCAACAGCCGTAACAACGGCGTAATTGGAAAAATTGGCGGCGGCACCGATCTTACTGTCACCCGTGCCCCGTCTTTACGGGATGTGGTAAAAGCCAATGGCAGCAGCAATGGGCCGTTTATGCATATTGGTGTATCCAACAATTTAATTACTGTTGTTAATCATTATAACCAAATTAACCTTGCAGGTAATACCAACCTTGACCCAAGGCTGCGGCCCAATGGCATTGCACAACAACTGCAATTAACCGACCCGGAAAAAACTGCCCTTGTTGATTTTATGCGTACACTGGCGGGCACCAATGTTTATACTGATGTAAAATGGAGTAA
>JAGVCC010000466.1 GCA_020059395.1 Chitinophagales bacterium
ATTTCTTTTTGTCCAAGTTTTTGTCCAATTGAAATAACAAAGCCGCTGTATTAGCCTGTGGGCTTGTTTCAGCGGCTTTAGAGTACCACGTACGGGATTCGAACCCGTGATTCCTCCGTGAAAGGGAGGCGTCTTAACCCCTTGACCAACGCGGCGTTCCGTTTAAAGGACGGCAAAGATAATGCGTGAGAGTTTTGCAGCCAAAATAATTTATACCTTTTAACCTGACAACGTTTGCGCTTAATAAAAACTGGGGTTATATAACCATAAACTTAAAAAATATTCAATCTTTTGTATAGACTATGCCGTAACTTTGCACCTTTAAATTTTTAACCTGAATAAATTACAGTTATGAGTACAGTTAAAGTTGCAATTAACGGCTTTGGAAGAATTGGCCGCCTCGTTTTTCGCCAAATTTATAACATGCAGGGTATAGATGTAGTGGCTATTAATGACCTTACCAGCCCCGCAGTGCTGGCACACCTTTTAAAATACGATAGTGCACAGGGCCGCTTTAACGAAACCGTAACCAGTACCGAAAATTCAATTGTGGTTAATGGCCATGATATTAAAATATATGCACAAAAAGACCCTGCTCAAATTCCATGGGGTACTCATAATGTAGATGTGGTAATTGAAAGTACCGGCTTTTTTGCCGATGCGGAAAAAGCAAAAGCACATATTACTGCTGGTGCAAAACGTGTGGTAATATCTGCACCAGCCACCGGCGAATTAAAAACTGTTGTATATAATGTTAACCATAGCATTTTAGACGGTACCGAAACTGTTATCAGTTGCGCAAGCTGTACTACCAACTGTTTGGCGCCAATGGCAAAAGTGCTGGATGAAAAATATGGTATCATCACCGGTTTAATGAGCACAATACATGCTTATACTAACGATCAAAATACGCTGGATGCACCACACCCTAAAGGTGATTTACGCAGAGCAAGAGCTGCTGCACAAAATATTGTACCTAACAGTACCGGTGCTGCAAAAGCAATAGGCCTTGTATTGCCGGGTTTAAAAGGTAAATTAGATGGTGGCGCACAGCGTGTGCCTGTAATTACAGGAAGTGTTACCGAATTATACAGTGTGCTGGGTAAAGATGTAACAGCAGAAGAAGTAAATGCCGCTATGAAAGCCGCCAGCAACGAAAGCTTTGGTTATACCGAAGATGAAATTGTAAGCAGCGATGTAATTGGTATTACATACGGCAGTTTGTTTGATGCTACACAAACAAGGGTAATTAAAACCGGCGATAAGCAATTAGTAAAAACTGTTAGCTGGTACGATAATGAAATGAGCTACGTAAGCCAGTTAGTGCGTACAGTAAATCATTTTGCAAAACTGATTAAGTAATTGGTGAGTATAAAACTTTAAAGGCTTCTTACAGAAGCCTTTTTTATTATAATACAATAAAAATACTCCTTTGCCTGTAACCCGGTAAAATTTGTACCTTTAGTATAATAAATTAATAATAATGGAAACAGAATTATTAAAGCGGATAACAATAATACCCGGCTTAATGGCCGGCAAGCCTACCATACGTGGAATGCGTTTCCCTGTTGGAGATATTTTGGAAATGCTTGCAAGCGGTATGTCTCAGGAAGAAATTTTAGAGCAGCACCCTGTTTTAGAAAAAGAAGATATTCAGGCATCATTAATGTATGCTGCATTCCGAACTAAAAATACACTTATTATAAATGCTGCCTGAGTGGGAAATTTGGCTTGACAATCATATTTCGCCCATTACAGCAAAATGGTTGAAAGAAAAACTGCAAATAGAAGCTAAATCAGCCTATACTTTGCAACTGTACCACTTGAGCGATGAGGAAATTTATCAAAAGGCCAAACTGCATGGTAAAATAATTTTAGTTTCAAAAGACTCAGACCTTGACCAGATTATTAGCTTAAAAGGTGCTCCTCCAAAATTGATAATGCTTAAAATGGGTAATTGTGATAACAGGATATTGTTTTCAATACTTGCAAATAATATTGAAAAAGCAATAAGATTATTATTTGATTTTAATAAAGATATAATAGAAATAAATTGACATGAGCCAATTCACCACACACAACTTCGCCAGCCAAAAAGTATTAGTACGTGTTGACTTCAATGTGCCTTTAGACGAAAATTTCAACATTACCGACGATACAAGGATGAAGGCCACTATACCTACCATTAAAAAAATACTGAGTGATGGTGGTAAAGTAATTTTAATGAGCCACTTTGGCCGCCCTAAAGACGGTCCCACAGATAAATACTCTTTAAAACATTTAGTAAAACATCTTTACGAATTACTAAACTCGTCTGCGGCTTCTGCGTCATCTGCGGGGGATACTAAAGTTTTCTTCGTGGACGATTGTATCGGTTCTCAAGCCGGCATGACGGCAGAAATGCTCCGCCCTGGTGAAGTATTGCTGTTGGAAAACCTGCGCTTTTATAAAGAAGAAGAAAAAGGAGATGAAGTCTTTGCAGAAAAATTAAGCAAACTGGGAGATGTATATGTAAATGACGCTTTTGGTACTGCACACAGGGCACATGCTTCAACCGCAGTAATTGCAAAGTTTTTTGCAGCAGATAAAAAAATGTTTGGCCTGCTGATGGAAGGCGAAGTAAGCAGTGCAGAAAAAGTGCTGCATCAGTCAGAGCGGCCTTTTACCGCAATTATTGGCGGTGCAAAAGTGAGCGACAAAATATTAATTATAGAAAATCTTTTAGAAAAGGCAACAGATATTATTATTGGTGGAGGCATGGCTTACACATTTATGAAAGCCCGTGGTGGTAAAATTGGAAATTCGCTTTGCGAAGATGACCGTTTACAAACCGCTGTTGAAATTTTAGCAAAAGCAACAGCCAAAGGGGTAAGCATACATTTACCCGAAGACTCTGTAATTGCCGATAAATTTGATGCAGCAGCCAACACAGAAATACGCCCAAGCGACGCTATACCCGATGGTTGGATGGGTTTGGATATTGGGCCAAAAGCTGTAGGTATTTTCAGCGAAGTAATCAATAACTCAAAAACCATTTTATGGAATGGGCCTATGGGTGTTTTTGAAATGGAAAAATTTCAAAACGGCACTAAATCAATTGCGCTGGCTGTGGCCGATGCTACATCAAAAGGTGCTTTTAGTTTAGTAGGCGGCGGCGATAGTGTGGCGGCAGTAAACCAGTTTTACCTTGCAGATAAAGTAAGTTATGTAAGCACGGGCGGCGGTGCTATGCTGGAATATTTTGAAGGAAAGGAGCTGCCCGGCATTGCGGCTGTTAAATCATAACGTTTTCATAAAACAAAATTTATAAGGTAACCGCTGCGGTTACCTTATTCTGTTATAAAGAATTAATGGGGGTTGATTAAAATTATTATTACTTTTATATTCTTAACATAAAACTTAAAACAATGAAACGTTCAGGTATCATCATTTTAGTAATTCTGGGAGTATTGGTGTTGTGGGGTATTTCTACACAAAGAGGGTTGGTTGGTTTGGACGAAGGGGTAAAAAATTCCTGGAACAAAGTACAGTCAGAATATCAGCAACGGTCTGACCTTGTGGGCCAATTGGTAAATACAGTAAAAGGCGTTGCCAATTTTGAGCAAAAAACCTTAACCGACGTAATTGAAGCAAGAAGCAAAGCCACTTCGATAAACTTGAAAGCAGACGATTTAACTCCGGAGAATATGGCTAAATTTCAGGAGGCACAGGAGCAGTTAAAAGGCTCTTTAAGCCGCCTGTTGGTAGTTGCAGAGCAATACCCGCAATTAAAAGCTACGGAAAATTTTATGAAATTACAGGGCCAGTTAGAAGGTATTGAAAACGGAGTAAAGAATGCCCGTAATACTTTCAATAATTCTGTACAGGGATACAATGTCAAAGTGCGTTCTTTCCCCGGTAATATTTTGGCAGGCTTATTTGGTTTTAAAACTAAAGAAGGCTTTAAAGCAGATGCAGGAACAGAAAAAGCACCGGAAGTTAAGTTTTAATAAACATGGCAATACAATCCGGTAAAAAATATTGGTTAACAGCGTTAGTAATTGTAGCGCTGTTAGCCATTTTCTTTTATACATCTTACAACAGTTTAGTGCGTAAAGATGAAGCGATAATCAAAACATGGAATAACCTGCAAAGTGATTATCAGCGGAGGGGTGATTTAATTCCTAATTTAGTTGGCACGGTTAAAGCTTCTTCAGACTATGAAAAAGAAACATTAACCGAACTAATTGATGCAAGGGCAAGGGCTGGAAAAATTAATACCACCAATCCTCCTGCGTACAATGATTTTCTGCAGTCGGAGAATACGCAAAATGATGTGGTAAGTGCTGCAAACCGGGTAATTGGTGTAATTGAAAAATACCCCGACTTAAAAACAACCAATGCATTTGTTCGCTTGCAGGATCAGTTAATTGGTACAGAGCGCCGCATTAAATTTTCAAGGAAAGATTTTAATGATGCAGTGATGGAGTATAATAAAGCAACACGTTCTTTCCCACAAAGTATTGCAGCTTCTTTATTTGGATTTAAAGTAAAAGAAGGCTTTACTGCTCAGGCAGGAGCTGAAAAGGCTCCGGAAATAAATTTTAATAAATAACAACCAGTGGCATTGTTTAATTTTTTTGGTAAAAAAAGACTGATGTCTGAAGAAGACGAAGCACAGGTAGTGGCGGCTATACGTGCTGCCGAAAAAAGTACCTGTGGCGAAGTACGGGTGTATGTGGAAAGCCATTGCCGTTTTGTTGACCCTGTAGACAGAGCGGTGGAAGTTTTTTATGGCTTAAAAATGGATAAAACGGATGAACATAATGGTGTATTAATTTATGTAGCACTTAAAGACAGGCAACTGGCTGTTTATGGCGATGAAGGCATACATAAAAAAGTAAGTAAAGAGTATTGGCAAAATGCAGTACAACAAATGCTGCAGCATTTTAATAAAGAAAACCACGTATTCGGCCTTTGCCAAACAGTAGCCGCCATTGGCGAAACATTACATAAAGAATTTCCATATCAACCCAACGATGATAAAAATGAATTGCCAGATAGTATTGTTTTTGGCAGTTAAAAACCACTAATGAAATTTTTGAAAAATATTTTATTATGCTTGTTTGCCTTTACATTCGTAAAGGCTTCTGCTCAAAATAAACCTGCTACGCTGGTTAATGACAAGTTGGGGCTGCTCACATCTGACCAAAAGATGGCTCTTGAAGAAAAACTGGTGGCTTTTGATAAGCAAACTTCTACCCAGGTAACCATACTTACAACTGATAACATTGATGGAAAAGATGCAGGAGATTACGCAGTTGAAAAAGGAAATGAGTGGGGTGTTGGAGGTAAAGATTTCAACAATGGCGTAGTATTTCTGGTGTACCGCAGTCCAGATAATACGAAACGTAAAGTTTTTATTGCAAGCGGCAAAGGCCTTGAGGGTGTATTGCCCGATTACACCTGTTCTGAAATTGTAAACAATGAAGTAATACCGTATTTAAAAGGCGGTGATTTTTACAGGGCTTTAGATAATGGCATAAATGCAATTGTAAAAGCAACCCAGGGTAAATACACAGCACCAAAAGGATATTACTCTGGCAAAGGAGGTATTTCTATTTTCAAAATTCTGGTGCTCATCATTATTATTATCGTAGTGCTTTCCATAATTTCCAAAGGCGGCGGCGGTGGTTCTTATATGAGCCGCAGGGGCTATCGTGGCTATACTGGTCCCACAATTTGGTGGACGGGTGGTGGTGGTAGCGGCTGGAGCGGCGGCGGCTCAGGTGGTGGTGGGTTTGGCGGTTTTGGTGGTGGCAGTTTTGGTGGTGGTGGTGCTGGCGGTGACTGGTAGTCGAAATTTTTCCGCAAAAATTTGGCGAAAATAATTTTTTGCATATCTTTACAATCTCTGATACCCATAATCTTTTGCAAAACTACACAGGTAAATCCTGTTAATTCCCCAAAAAATAAACATTGATAGTTACATGCCTCTGGCACTGTTCTATCCGTACTTGTATCCATTTTCCTTAATGTATTTTTTTTTGCTAAGGCGGTCTGCTGCTTTGCACAGGCTATTATTATAATGTTTATTTAAAAATGTAAATTATGAAAACAGTTTTACGGTTATTTATGCTGGCTTCTTTTGCCCTGATAACAAAGGCGAATGCGCAGCAACAGGTTACGTTCTCGGTTCAGGCACATGAAGATGACTGGCAATTATTTTGGGTACAGAGTATGATGAACGACCTGAATGCAGGTAATAAAGTGGTATTTATTACAGTTACTTCTGGAGATGCAGGAAACGGTACCGGAAGGTATTGTTCCCCAATTCCTTTTTTTGTGGGTAGAGAGCGTTCGTCTACTTATTCTGCAAAACATGCTATTGACCTTAACGGTGGTGTGGCAACAGAAAGGCCAGACTCAGTACGTACCACTGTAAATGGTAAAAGCATGATGAAGTATACGTACAAAAACTCTGTAAACTATTTTTTAAGGCTGCCCGATGGAAATGTTCCAGGGGAAGGATTTCCAATTACTGGCAACCAATCGCTCAAGAAATTCAAAAGAGGCCTTATTCCAACCATGACAACAATTGACGGCTTGGCAACATATAATAACTGGCAGGATTTAGTAACAACCATTGGAACTATTATTGATACCGAACGTGGCACTGATAACCAGGCGGTACTTCATACTGCAAGTTTAGATACTGCCGGTGCAAATTCAAACGATCACTCCGATCATATTCATGTAAGCCTAGCAGCGCAACAAGCTGTGGCCGCAATGCCATGGATTGGTATTAATGAATATATTGATTATAACTCACCAAGTTTTCCTGCAAACCTTACTTTAGAACAGCATGCAGCTGCCGTGGCTATTTATGCGGTTAATTGCTGGGGCTTACTGGAAAGTAAATATGCTGCACCATTTGACGCCGGCCATAAATCATGGTTGCCTGTTGATGTATTAATAGTGAAACGGGCGCCCTCAGGAAATGCACCGGGTACAGTTGCACCGCCATCAGGTGGCTTTGCAGCACAAACAACACCAGCTGCAGCAGGCGTTGCTGCTACTGGAGTAATAACATTAGAAGAGTACAAAAAAATTAAGTAACACATTCTTTTTGTAACCGGCAATTAATTCAACAGGTCTATTTTAAAATTTATAAAAATGAAAAAATTATATATCTTCTTATTATTAATTACGGGTTTTGTTACTGCCTTTGCGCAGCAGCCTGTAAGCTTTTCAGTGCAGGCAGATGCTGATGACTGGCAATTATATATGGCAACCCGTATTATGGATGATTTTAACGGAAACAGCAAAGTAGTGTTTATAACTCTTACCGCAGGCGATGAAGGAAATGGTACCGCTGCATTTAATGGCTCTGCCGTTCCTTATTACATGGCAAGAGAAAAAGGCAGTGTTTATTCAGCAAAGTTTGCCAGTGATATTTCTGTTAACGGTCAGGTTTGTACCATTGATACAATACCAGCTATGCAAACAGCTAGTATAAACGGACACACATTAGTTAAGTATGAGTATAAAAACACGGTGAGTTATTTTCTGCGCCTGCCAGATGGTGGTGCAGAGGGAACTGGTTATGCAGCCACAGGCAGCAAAACCCTGGAAAAATTAGAAACAGGAGAAATTACATCTATTACATCTGTTGATGGTGCAAATACCTACAATGGCTGGAATGATTTAACTGAAACACTACTGGCAATTATTAATGCAGAAAAAAGTAACGCTAATTTGGTTTGGTTGCACACTGGCAGTTTAGATGAAACAGTAAATCCGGATGATAACTCCGACCATATACATGCAGCAATGGCTGCAAAAGATGCTACCGAATACCTGTCGTGGGTAGGTTATATTGAATATGTAAATGAGCACTCTGCAACGTTACCTGTTAACTTGTCTATACCAATATTTCAAGATGCTGCTGGTATTTTTGCAATGGCTAACTATGGCTTAACTGAGAATAAATATGCGTCTAAACTTAATGCCGCAAATATTGCATTACTTACAAGAGATTACTTTACAGTGGTACGTAATCCATCATCTTGCGAAAAAACAGATAATTTAAGCACCACAAACATAACATCAAGCAGTGCAGTTTTACGCTGGAGGACAATTGCTGGTGCTGTAGGTTATCAGGTTGATTATAAAACCACCGGCGGCGGCTGGATAAGTGCCGGCGCCAATATTACTGACAGTTTTGTAACAGTTTCTAATCTTTCAGGTGCTACAACTTATCAATGGCGTGTTCGCACAAAATGTTTAAGTAATGGCAATGGTAGTGGTTTTGAGGGTGCTCAGTTTACAACTTTAGTTGCCATTACCTGCATGCCGCCAACCGGCTTGGTAACAAACAATATTACTACAACATCTGCAAAGCTTAACTGGACTGCAGTTTCTGGCGCAGGCAGCTACAGAATTGAATATAAAGCAACCACTTCTGCTACATGGATAGTTGCCGCAGCCGCAGCAACAGGTACCAGTTATACTTTAAGTGCATTGGCACCTTCAGTAATGTACGACTGGCGCATTAAAACTAACTGTACAAGTGGAATTTCTTCTGCTGCTTATGCTCAGGCTCAGTTTACAACACTGGCATTGTGTACTGATATTTTAGAGTACAACAATAGCTTTTACTATGCCAAAACAATAACCACCGGTTTAAATTACAATGCACAAATTGCATCTTGTTACGACAAGGATTACTATAAGTTTAATAATACATCAACTGCAAAAAACATAAAAATAACCGTTACTGATTTGCCAGCTGATTACGATGTTAAACTGTACAATCAATATGGCTGGTTAGTAGGTATTTCACAAAACTGGGGTACCACCAGCGAAACAATTGTTTTCAATACCACTTCCTATTATGGTGTTGGCACTTACAGGGTATATGTTTATGGCTATGGCGGCGCACACAACTCAACCAAGTGTTATAATCTTAAAGTGGAAATCAGCAGCGCTCCATATACACCAGTTTCAAACTGTTTCAACTTATACGCAAGGGCTAATAGTGAAGAAGAAAAAGCAAATGAAGGTGGAGAAACAGTTTTTGTTGAAGAGCCAGTTACCGATAAATTAGCTACTGATAATTCAACAACTGTTAAAGATCTTAGGGTATACCCAATGCCGGTATATGCTGATGCAACTCTAGCTTTTGAAGGCAGTGCAGATGGAAAAGCATTACTTACAATTTTTAATGCTAATGGTGTTGAAGTAATGAAACAGCAAATAGCAGTTAAGCACGGGCATAATACCGTAAAAGTAAATATGCTCAACCTGGCCTCAGGAGTTTATACAGCTAACATCCGCTACGGTACAAGCGTACTAACCAAACAGGTTATAATAAGCCGTTAATTCATTAAGTAAATAAAATAAAAAATCCGCCACTATACTGGCGGATTTTTTTTACCTTAAAGTTGTAAACTATTTCAGTTTATCAGCAATATAATCTTCAATTTCTTTTCCTTTTGCAGCCGATATTTTTTTAAGTGCATCAGCAATAGCAGGGTCAGTAAAATTTCTATATGCAGGTGGTATTGCATTTCTAAATTTAACAACAGCATCAATTCCCTTCTTAATATTAGCAATGTTGCTTACTTTGGCTAAATAGGCGCAAAAAGCATCCAGCGATTCAAATTTTGCATTAGTTAAGGGCGCTTTTTCAAAACGGTTATAAATAAAATCAAAATCACTTTCTGCGCCATTTTCCATTATAATGCCCTCAACAGCCGAGCCCAAATCGCCTTTAGCGTCATCTTTGTATTTTTTGGCAAAAGTGTATGCATTAGCAGGCTCTAAAGCTGCAAGCCCGGTAAGTGCTGCACCAGCTACACTGTAGCTGCTGTCGTTAACATTGGCTTTATAAATAGACAAGTATGTAGCATTAGCAGTTTTAACAAGCACATTAATTGCTGCAGCTTTGGCTTTTTTATTTTTTTCAGTTGTTGCAAGCGTTTCTACAGTTTTTAACACTGCTGCTTCGGGTGAAGTTTTACTTTGCGCAAGTTTATTTAAAGTATATTCTCTCAGCGCAGCGTATTTGTCGTTCATGCCTTCAGCAAGCTCTTTCATGCCTTTGGTGCTAAAGTAACTAAGCGCCTCTCTTCTGTCTAAAAAATTAGGTGCATATTTATATTGATGAATAAAATTATCCGCAGTTTTATTATCCGTTTTTTGCCACAGCATCACCTTATCTGCATCAACATTAATTAAATCGGGGCGTTTTGTATAGCTGAAAGTAAAAGTATCTATTTTATTTTCAGCCCAAACTATGTGCCTTTTTTTTGCACCACCATTGTATACATCAATAGCTAGTGGTAGTTTAAAAAGCTTATCTGTTTTTTGAGTTTGCTCAATTATTACCATTGCTTTACCGGCTGCATCGTCATAATTGTAATCAATTTTTACAATAGGGTGGCCATTGCCAAAATACCATTGGTTAAAAAACCAGTTTAAATCTTTACCTGTAACTTCTTCAAAAGCCAAACGTAGTTGATGGGCCTCTCCATTTTTAAATTTATTAGCAGTTAAATAATTACCCAGCGATTTAAAATAGGCATCATCTCCAACTAAATTCCGCAGCATATGCTGTATGCGGCCACCTTTTTGGTAGCTCACCAAATCAAAAACGTCTTCTTTGTCGTGATACCTGAACCTTACTAAATCTTTTTTAGCTTCGTTAGGATTACTCAGGTATGATGTTAGGCCTTGATAATTTTCTTCATCACCGGCATCTTTACCATATTTATATTCCATCCACAAGGTCTGGCTGTAATCAGCCATAGTTTCGTTTACGGTAATATTACTCCAGCTTTCCGTAGTAACATAATCTCCAAACCATTGGTGAAAAAGCTCATGTGCAATTACCGTTTCCCAACTGTTGCCGTCCGTAAGCTGCCGGGTATTTTGATAAGCACTTTCCTGGTGCAGGGTGGCAGTGGTGTTTTCCATCGCCCCACTAACATAGTCTCTTCCAACAATCTGATTATATTTTTGCCATGGGTACTCAACTCCCAGCTTATCGCTAAAAAACTTCATCATTTCAGGCGTTAAACCAAACACCCCTTTTGCATAGGGGGCCTGTGCTGGTTCCACATAATAACTAACCTCTTTGCCTTTGTAACTTTCTTTAATTATTTTATAGTCACCCACACCCATAAAAAATAAGTAAGGAGAGTGAGGCAAGTCCATTTTCCAGTAATCTGTTCTGGTACCGTCTGCATTCTTTTTCTGGCTTATTAGTAGTCCGTTGCTGAGCGTAATGTATTTGGCAGGAACTGTCATGTACATTTCCTGGGTTGTTTTTTGGTTAGGCTTGTCAATAGTAGGGGCCCAAACGCTTGTGCCTTCTGTTTCTCCTTGAGTCCAAATTTGTACTGGTTTATCCTTTTCTTCCATTTTTGGGTTTATAAAATACAGGCCTTTGGCATCACTTATAGCAGCACTGCCTTTAACTTTTACTTCGTTAGGCTTGCTTATGTAGTCAATGTATACCGTATAGTTTTCGCCGCCCTTGTAAGTTTTATCAAGCATTATACGCAGTTCATAGCCATCGTAACTGTATTTTAAAGGAGTTTTGTTACTGCCTTTTACAATAGACACTTCTTTAATGTCCATTCCTTTAGCATCTAGTTTAAGCGAATCTGTAGCATAAAAATGCGGTTTTAAAATAATCCACTCTTTACCATACATCCAGGCTTTGTCGTAGTCAAATCGTACCTCTAATTTGGTGTGAACAAGATCATTGATTTTTTCCGGAGTAGCCCTGTAAATTTTTTTCCAACTGGTGTCTTTAGCTTCTTCTGGTTGTGCCATAACCAAAGCGGGGCTGGCAGCACACAAAAGCAATACAAACAAACTTTTTTTCATTTTAAAATATTTAAGGGGCAAAAATAGTATTACAGCTGTTAATCAGGCGTCAATTTTTATACAAGTGGTAACGGCATTAGAATAATAAGTATTTTTGAAAAAGGGCATAAATACGTTTCGATTAGGCAGATGCTTGTGCTGTAATGAGGTGTGAGTGATGTATGCATCACAGTCTTTTCGTAGTGCTGGTACTAGTATTCAACAATTACTTACTTAATTATTAATGAAATTTTTTTTTCAAAAAGCAGTTTTTTTCGTAATGGTGTTGCTGGCTTCGCTGGTTTCAGTCGCTCAACAAAATCATTTCATCTATTTGCAAACTGAAAATAAGCAACCATTTTATGTTAGGATAGATAAGAAACTTCTGAGTTCATCTGCCTCAGGTTATCTTATTATTCCCAAATTGCAAAGTAGTTCGCATGCTTTCACACTTGGTTTTCCAAAAAATGAATGGCCTGAGCAATTGTTTACTTGCATCATTGATAAAAAAGATGCTGGATACATTCTTAAAGACTTTGGCGATAAAGGGTGGGGACTATTCAGCTGGCAATCGTTAAATGTGGTGATGGCCACTCAAAAAAAAGAAGATGCAACTGTTGCACTAACAAAAAAAGAAGAACCAGAAAAACCAGCAGAGCAACCGGTTGTGGCTGTTGTTGTTGCTGTAAAACAAGTGGAAATAGAGCAGCCCGTCAGTGCAAAATCTGAAATACCAGTTGCAGCAGAGGCCAAAAAAGAAGAGGCGACAAAACCAACAGTTTCAGTTACTAAGCTGCTAAGTAATAAAACAGCAGAAGGCATTGAGATGATTTTTGCAGATGCTGTAAATGGGCTTACAGATACCGTTCGCATTTTTTTTCCAATCGAAGCAAAAGGAAATACACAAGAGGTCAATAAAAGCGAACTTGTAAAAACAGTTGAGAGCCAACAGGAAAAATCGTTTGTTATTAAGGCTTACCCAAATGCAATTATACAAGAACAAATAAAGAAAGCATCAGAAGCTAACAAAGCGGTAACAGCAGCTGTGGAGGCTCCTGCAAATGAGAAAGTACCCCCACAAGCAGAGCCAATAAAAAAGGCCGTCATTCAAAATTCTGATTGTAAGTCATTTGCTGTTGAAGAAGATTTTATGAAACTAAGAAAAAAGATGGCGGCAGAAAATTCAGATGAGGATATGGTGAGCGCTGCTCGAAAAGTATTTAAAACAAAGTGTTTTACTGTTGAGCAAATTAAAAATCTTAGTGTGCTGTTTTTAAATGATAGTGGAAAATATAAGTTTTTTGATGCGGCCTATCCTTTCATATCTGACTCACATAACTTTGACAATTTACAAAAATTGCTTTCTGATGAATATTACATTAACCGTTTTAAAGCAATGCTGCGTCCGTAGCGCAGCATCTATTACATATGCCAAGGTATTTTATTGAATTAAGTTATAAAGGCACTGGCTATGCCGGTTTTCAAATACAACAAAATGCCAACTCTATTCAGGCGGAAGTAGAAAAAGCCCTTAAAATTTATTACCGGCAGGAGTTTAGCCTTACCGGCTCTTCACGTACAGATGCAGGCGTACATGCATTGCAAAATTTTTTTCAGTTTGATACTGACGGTGTTATCGAAGACGGATCTTATAACCTTAATGCTATTTTACCACACGGTATTGTTGTAAAAAGCATAAAAGAAGTAAACCCTACAATGCATTGCCGTTTCAGTGCAACTGCCAGGCACTACAGTTATTATATCTATCAAACTAAAAACCCTTTTCTGCAGGACAGGGCATGGTATTATCCGCTCCCTTTAGATGTGGGTTTGCTGCAGGAGGCGGCAAACCAGTTGTATAACTATACTGATTTTACCAGCTTCTCTAAACGTAACTCACAAACCAAAACAAACCTGTGTCAAATTAAAATCAGTAAATGGCATTTAGAAAATGAAGTACTGATATATACGGTATCATCCAATCGTTTTCTCAGAGGAATGGTAAGGGCCTTGGTTGCCACAATGCTTCAAGTTGGCAGAGGCAAAATATCTTTAAATCAATTTACCCAAATTATAGAAGCTGAAAATTGCACATTAGCGGATTTCTCTGCCCCGGCACACGGTCTTTTTTTAAAACAGGTGCAGTTTTAAACCCGGCGGTTATCTGATGGGCATTCAATAAAACACCCAAAAATCGATATTTCATCTTCTTTTCCGTTTTTTATCAGCTTCAGGCAAAATTTTTTCAAAAAAAAATTAAACGCCTGTAAGTGCCATCTGTATTGCATTATAGATGATTTTCCAGCCGTTAAAATCACCCTCTCAAACAATTATTTTTTAAAATTATTTTGCTGTCAATCTATCTGCCATTATCTTTGCCGTCCGCTTTTGAAAAAAAGCTGCAGTTCTTCAACAAAATCACCGAGTTATCTTTAGAAATTTTTAAAAAATATTTTTAAAAAAAGTAAAAAAAAATTTGGTAGAAAAATAAAGACCCTTACCTTTGCACTCCCAATCAAAAACGGGGGCTTAAAAGTAAGCAAAAAGATCTTTGAAAGTTTGGAAACAACAGCACGAATCTTTAATGATTCACAAGGTAATGTTAGCGCAAATATTAATTAGAATTTGACGTTAATTTTTCAATGAGAAAATAACAAGTCACGTTCAAACAACACATTTACAATGGAGAGTTTGATCCTGGCTCAGGATGAACGCTAGCGGCAGGCTTAATACATGCAAGTCGAGGGGGATTAACTGGGTAGCAATACTCGGTTATGAGACCGGCAAACGGGTGCGGAACACGTACGCAACCTTCCCAAAACTGGTGAATAGCCCTCCGAAAGGAGGATTAATACACCGTAACATAATGAAGTGGCATCACTTTATTATTATAGCTCCGGCGGTTTTGGATGGGCGTGCGCCTGATTAGGTAGTTGGCGGGGTAACGGCCCACCAAGCCTGCGATCAGTAACTGGTGTGAGAGCACGACCAGTCACACGGGCACTGAGACACGGGCCCGACTCCTACGGGAGGCAGCAGTAAGGAATATTGGTCAATGGA
>JAGVCC010000164.1 GCA_020059395.1 Chitinophagales bacterium
CCCCTTGAAAAATTACAGGAATAAATTTATTTGCTGTAGGCACATCCATCCGGCTCATGATATAAACGTAGCCATTGCTCATTCGTTTTACATCCACTACAAAAGCTGCATTAACAGGAACTGTAATACCCGATTTTGATGTAAGTGCAGCTGGCATTGCCAGTATATTGGCATAGCCGGTTTCGTAAGCCAAATCTTTTACAGTATTCCACCTTGTTAAACTGTCTGTTGCAGCAGTGCTGGTACTTACATAATAATTTTTTAGAGAATCGGCCTCCTGCACAAAATTTGCATTTTGCATTATAAAGTACGTGTACTGTTTGTCTTCTCTTCTTAAATCATAAATACGGTCGTTAAAATAGTTACGTGGTACCAGGCCTGTACCGGGGCGATACACAGGTAAGCCTGTCAACACACTTATACTGTCTATAACAGCCTGTGCAGGATCAAACGCTAAGTAGTTAAGCCCTGCCATGTAAGTATGCTGTGCATATTGTGCTGTTGTACTATTTACAAATTCCCATATGTTTTGCAGCGGCATGGCCATACCATTTACAGTATGTAATGCTCCATTAGCCACGTAGCGATCTGTAGTGAGTAAAGCCGCTTCATCAAACTTAACAGTACTGAAATTATTATACTTGCCACTAAGCATAGCAATGCGTTGCGGCACGGCTACATCTCTTACAAAATACAGTTGATTGCTTATGTGATTTAAAACAAATGCACGCAGTTTTGTAACATCATTTACAACTGCAGGATCCAGTGTTTGTAAAGCGGCATTTGTGGGTGCCCACACTGTAAATGTTTTGGTGCTGCTTAAAACAGAATCAAGCCCTGCGGTACCAATATACTCTCTAAACTTGCTAAGGTCGGTATTTGATGCAATGGCCTGCAGCAAATTCTGGCTTAAGTCCTGCTGAGTTACAGCCGTATGGTCTTTCCATTTGTTACAACCGGTTATGCCTGCCATAACAATTGCTGCAACCATTATTAAACTATTTTTTCTAAGCATTTTTTCTTTTTTATTCTGCCGGGTTAATTAGAAATATTGTAAAGTGCCATCAACAGCAAAACGTGGTAAATACTGGTGCTGGTTAATGGGTATAAAGTGAATCATATCAAGCCAGTTTGCAGTTTGCCCAGTGCCAGATGCCGGCAATGCACGCAGCCTTATCATATGTCTGTCTGTTGTGGTAACGTCTATAATGCCTAAAAACTTACCTGTCATAAATTGCGTAGTAGCAGGCGAATATTTTTTCCAGCCCAGTGCTTCCAGCTCACCATCAGATAAGTTAGGGCGCTGCTCCGTAAAATTAAACGGTCTTGATAAATCGGCCCCATCAAACGAAACCTGTACAGGCATATTAGAACCGCCGGGTAAACCTACTGTACCAGATTGCTTGGCAGCCCTGTAACAAATCCAAACTTTGTAACGGCCTTTAATGATTATTGGTGTACGCATATCTATCCAGTTATGGCGTGTGGTGGTACCCATTGGAATGCTTAAATAGTCGCCCCAAAAAACATTTATGCTGGATGAAGTGGTGTATGCATAATCCATGGTATTGGTCGTTCTGTCCCAGTTAAAATCTTTTAAGCCGCCATAAGCAAAGCTGAAATTTCCCCTGCGGAAAACTGCCGGCAGTTTACGCACTTCCGGAAAATCTGCCACATCCCAATAAACGGCTGTGGGCAAACGCAGTTTTGTTGTAAAGTGCGCCTTGGCACTGTGCAGCACACCTGTAGTTGCAGAAATATCACTTGCCGCCCTGTCTAATTCGATACCGGGTTCGTACACGCCGTTAAAATCAAGGTCATTAATCAGTACACGTACATCATCTAATTTTGATGCCAGTACTTCCAGCGGTGCTAGTGTTGAATGAGAACTGGTTGATACAATATCTGCCAGGTACCTTGCATCGGGAATAATGTGGTACTTGATATAAATATTCAAACTGTCAAGCGGATTTAATGGATTGCCCGTGTTAGAATATTTTGCACGCAGTGCTGCAAAACTTGCAATGCCCGAATCTTGCAAAGCCTGGTTAGTTTCTGCCAGTACCGTAAACCAGCGGCGTGAGGCACCGCTGCCTTTAATGGTATTTAAAGTATCGTAATAACCGGTAGCAATTAAAGCCTCTCTAAAAATTGAATATTTACTATCGGCAGCAATTAATTCTGATACTGATTTAGAGGCAGGTTTTAACACCTTGTCAATTTGATGTATAATACCATTGCCCGTACGGATGTTAGGCTCCGTAATTACTCCTTGTCTGTTTACTTCAATTGAAGAAACGCCTGACTTATTTATAATGCTTGTTATTAAGTACTGTCCGTACATAGTTATGGTGGGCAGCTTACCATCTTTAAACACATTGGTACGCAGTGTATCTTCCAGCAAATGAAATTTTATAATATCCTGCGCTTCTGCTTCCGTTAAAGCACTCAGTGTTTTGTTTACTTCTGTAAGATATACTTTTACAGCACTGTCTGTTGGTACAAACATAGTGTAAGAGCCGTAGGCGTTTAAAAAACCTGAGTAGCCCGACTTCTCTACAATTTGTGTAATAGAAGCATACTTGTCAGGGTTGCTTTTTATGTAGCCGTAAATATTTAAATCGGACGTGGTAGCTTCCACATACTTTATTTTTTTACAGCTGTTGGCGCAAAACATTATAAGCAGGCCAATCATTACTGTTACCGCTGTGCTTAAAAGTTTTTTCATATTGCAGTGTATTTAATTGTATAAGAAGTTATTTGTAAAATGGGTTTTGTACCAATGCCTTGTTGGTTGTAAGCTCGTAGGTAAATATTGGCAGGTAGTGGCAATTTTTGTCTCTGAATTTTGCAATGGCCTGCTGCTGCCTGTCGGCAGGCACCGTAATGGCTACTACATCCAGCAATAAATCAAGCCGCTGATAATTGTCACGCTTAGCATTTCGCAACAAATCAAACCAGCGTTTGCCCTCAAATGAAAATTCACGTGCCCTTTCTTTTATAATGTAATCGCTGATTGCAATTTTATCGTTTGGTGCAGGGTTTTGTGCAGTGGCAATAAGCGCCTTAGCCCTGCTGCGTATAATGTTTACGATATCAATGGCAGCCTGCCCGTTGCCCAACTGGTTTTCGGCTTCAGCTTTCATTAATAAAATATCTGCGTAGCGGTAAAAAATCCAGTGTGCGTAGCTTTCTTCCAGTGCCCTTGTTGTACTGGTGCTAAGGCCAACATACTTCCATATTGTTTGGTCGGTTGCCCTTACAGATGCCCCGTCGGCACGTATATCAAATTTCAGCGGATCTAAAAAATCAACCGTATAAATTTCATCCATTACAATTGGGTTGGCTAAAAACTTACGCTGGCTGGTAAGAAACATGGTATAAAAAGGATTCAACTTTTGCTGATCAAACTGCAGTTCAAAAATGCTTTCGTTACTGTTGCCGGTTACATACAAATTGCGAAACCAAATACCCTGATCGCTGCCATCAATTAAACCAAACTGGTTGGTATTAATTACTTTATTACAGGCGGCCACACATTCAGTGTATTTATCCAGCCACAAATAAATATCGGCCTGTATGGCGTTTATGGCAGCTTTTGTAATACGGCCTTTGTTAGCGTCTCTGTTTCCATAATCCACCACAGCAAACTGTTCTGCTTCTCCTAAATCTTTTAATGCCTGTTCCAGCACCACTGTTTGCGAACTTTTCGCCAAGTCAACAATGTCATTATCACTGGATGTTGATTTTAATTTAAGCGGCACCTGATCAAAAGTGCGTACTAAATAAAAATACATTAATGCACGCAGGGCTTTTGCTTCGGCCACGTACCTGTCTAATGCTGCCTGTGTAAAAGTGGCATCCTGTTGCAATACGCCTGGTGCAAAATCAATTACAGTATTACAGTAATTTATAGTTTCGTAAAGTCCCCTCCAATTAGAGACGCTGTTGGTAGGCAAAATATTTACATTTATTACATCAATTTGCTCTGGTGTGGTTGCCAGTGTGCTTGTAATCATATCGCCACGCAGCTCACCCCACAAAAAGAAAGACTCTGCTGCATTTCTTGAACCTGTGGCAGAACCTGTTAACGATGCATAGCAACCCACCACGGCAGCCTGCACCTGTTCTTTTGTTTTCCAGTACTCGGCGCCGGTTAAGCCATCCTGTGGCTGTAAATCCAGCCATTTTTTGCATGAAGAAAGCTGCAGTGCCACCACCACAACAAATAATTTTAAAACTGCTTTTTGTAACATTGTATGTTTAATTAAATTATTTTAAAAACTTGCTGTAATACCTATAGTAACAGTTCTTACAGGAGGTGTGTATGAATAGTCCACTGCCACACGGAAAGGGTCATTACCTCTTACTGATACCTCAGGATCCTGACCAGTGTAGTTTGTCCATGTAAATAAATTTTCTGCAGTTATATAAGCACTCATGTTTTTAACTTTAAGTTTTTGCACAAACTTTTTAGGGGCTGTGTAACGCAATGTAATAGTTCTAAAGCGCAGGAATGAAGCGTCTTCAACAAACCTGTCGCTGCCAAGATAGTTGTAACCGGTGCGGTATAGTGCCCGTGGTATATCAGTTTCATCACCTTCTTTCCGCCACCTTCTTAACACCGCTGTACTCTGGTTATCGAAGTTGTACATGCTGGTGGTGTTAATTTGCGTACCGTTAATTAAATCGAATTTATAACGGTAATTAAAAAACGCTGTAAGCTTCCATGCTCCTTTGTAAGTAACAGCTGCACCGAAGCCACCAACAAATTTAGGGTTGCTGTTACCCAGATAAACAATGTCCTGATAGTTGATGTTACCATCGTTATTGATGTCTTCATAAATAGCATCGCCTGGTTGAAAAGTATACCCAATACTTGGATAGTTAAACTTCATGTAAACAGTTTGTCCGGTTGGGCCAATAATTGGCTTGCCGCCTGCATCTCTTGCCACAGTGGAAGCAAGGTCTTTATAAACCCCTTTGTAACGGAAACCGTAAAAAGAGCCAAAGGGATTATTTACCTGCATAAAAGTTTTATAGTCTCCGTTACGTGTTATATCTCCCCTGTCACGTGGATACAGGTCAGAAATTTCACGAATGATATTTTGGTTACGGGCTATGTTGAAATTAAAATCGATTTGCCATTTTTTAGTTTTGTATGGTGTAGTAGACAATCCAAGTTCAAAACCCTGATTGTCCATTGTACCCACATTCATATCAACACTGTTGTATCCATTAATGGATGAAATTTGTAAACCGGGAAAATACATGTTTCGGGTGCGGTTACTGTAAAACTCAACATCAACACTTATGCGCTTTTTAAACATGCTTAAGTTAATGCCGGCATTTTTTCCCACTATAGTTTCCCATTTAAGATTGCTTAACTCCATATTTGCGGGGTACACACCAGCCTCGCCAAGGTATGACCATGTAAAAGTGTTATAAGTTCTGATATAGGTGTAATCACGGCGTGGTGCGTTACCGCTTTCGCCATAACTTGCCCTGAAACTTAAATCATCAATTTGCTTTTGAAAACGTTTTAAAAACCTTTCGTCAGATACTCTCCAGCGTACAGATGCAGATGGAAATAAGCCATACCTGTTTGCAGGCCCAAATCTTGAGTTACCATCGCCCCTTACTCCTGCGTTAAAAATATATCTGTCTTTAAAGCTGTACTGTCCGTTAACCAGTAAACCAATACTTCTTGTTTGTCCAGTATAAGCTGTTAACCTTGTTTCGCTGTTTTGTGTACGTGATGCAGATGAAGGATCCTGCAGTGTTGAAGAGGCGGTGTTTGAAGTAAGCAGCTCCTGTGATACATACTTGTTATCGTAGGTCATCATAGAAAGAAAACTGATTACTTTATGGCGCTGGTCTTTTAAATTGGGCGTATAAACCAGGTTTGTTTTTGTTTGTACATTAAACACATCGATATCGCCATCATAAGCCCTGTTAACAGAAGTTTCTGTCCAGGGGCGGCCTGTTGCAGTTTGTGGTAAAAAGTTATTGTTTTTATTATTGTTGATGTCAAACTGCACATCAAAAGTTGCCATCAGCACTTTCTTTAAAATTTCGTACTGCAGGTTAAAATGTGGTGTTACCCGCTGGCTGATAATATTGTATTTAGCATCCTTTGCCATGGCTACAGGGTTTACAGTACCACTTACAGTACCGCTAGTGTTTACGCCTGTATAAAAACCCTGAATATTATTTGCAGGCGAAAAATAGTTGCCGGTAGTTCTGCCAAATTCATCGTACTCATAAATGCTCATGTTAGGCATTTTGCGGTATGCAATATCACGAAGGTTTAAAGCAAAATTGCGGTTGTTGTCAGTAAAAGAATAAGATAAATCAGATTTAAAGCGGATGCGGTCAGAAACTATGTAATCCAGATTAATACGGGTGCTGATGCGGTTAAGATATGTACCAATGGTAGTACCTTTTTGATTAAAGTAACCAACAGATGCAAAGTACCTTGCTTTTTCGCCACCACCCGTCATAGAAATATTATGATCCTGTATAAAACCCAACTGCGTAATAGCCTCTATCCAGTTAGTGTTTTTGCTGTAGTTATTATACCAGTATGGGTCTGCAGGGTCGTATTGAAATTCTTTTATAGTTTGGGTATTTAAGGCATTGCCTGTTGCATTCATAAATGCTTCAGGTATTAATGTAGAGTATTCATCACCAGTAAGCATGGGTATTGCCTCTGGTTGTTTTTGAACAGAACTTTTTAAAGTGTAGGTAAATGACGGCTTGCCCACCACACCTCTTTTAGTACTAATTACTACCACACCGTTTGCAGCCCTTGAACCCCAAATGGCTGTTGCAGCGGCATCCTTTAATATAGTAATGTCACGAATATCTGACGGGGCAATATTTAATAACTGTGCGTAGCCCACTTCATCTGCTGCGCCAAAATTAAAGTCTGAAGGTATAGCAGTTTCA
>JAGVCC010000468.1 GCA_020059395.1 Chitinophagales bacterium
AGTATATTGTATTTGTTTGCTAAAAACACCTGCATCTTATCAGCCGGCAAACGCAGGTCGTAATTACCGTTATTGGCTATCATATCATCAAACTGCGGATTGTAGCGATTAAACTGCATAATATCCATCGATAAATTTTTAGCAATTATCAATGAATTAAACTTACCCGAAATTGTTTGCGTTGCGGCTTTGGTTTTTTCTTCGTCAGTAATTTCAGGTTTAATATCAAAAGGGTTGGCACCTTCGCCATTTACCTGCACGCCGTTTGCCATTCCGTTGTTTACAGTGGTAGTTATACCGCCGCTGCCTTCCATAATATAGTGTGTGGCTATAAAACGTTTTACATAAGTACGGCTTTCGGCGGGTAAAAAATATTGCAGGTTCCAAAAATTACGGCTGCCACTTTTTTTAATGGCGCTGTACACTCGGCCGGGTCCACCATTGTAAGCAGCCATTACAAGCAGCCAGTCTTTTAACTGTTTATACAATGTAAGCAGGTACCTTGCCGCTGCATGGGTGCTTTTGTAATAATCCCTTCTTTCATCGAAATTGCCGTTAACAACCAATCCATATTCTCTTGCCGTATAGGGCATAAATTGCCAGGGACCTCCTGCACCTTTAATACTGGTGGCGCCCACTTTCAGGTTGCTTTCTATCACTGCTATATATTTTAACTCACGGGGCAAGCCATACTGCATCAGTATGCCATCAATTAAAGCAAAATAAGGTTGTCCCCAGCCTTTCATTTTAATAAGATGCTTACCATGTGCATCCATGTAGTCCTGCACAAAACTAATAGCACTGGGGTTTATCTGGCTTTTATAAGCCATTGAAGTATTGTAGCTGTAGCTGGTAAATAAATTTTTAAATCCGTATCTGGTAACCTGACTAAAGTATTGCACTTTGTCTTTAGAGGGAGCTGTTTTGCTATTGATTACTTCATCAATAGCCTCATCTTCCTCTTTTTGGTTAATAATTGTATCCACCAACACAGTATCCGGCGGCTGCTGATAAGTGCCTGCTGTTGCAGTTTGCGCAAATACTACTATGGAGCATAATATGGTTATAATTTTTTTCAACTTTATATAAGATGCGTATATGTTTTATATTGTTGCATTAACAAACTTGATAACTGCAGCAAAGTTAATTCATTACTTTTTGCCGCCATTACTTGCAGACCAAAAGGCATGGTGTTGCTATGTTTAAATAATGGCAGCGATATGCTTGGAAGCCCGGTTAGGTTTGCAAATACAGTATAAATATCTGCCAGATACATAGCTACAGGATCATCGGTTTTGTCGCCAAAGCTAAATGCTGTGGTAGGGCTGGTAGGCAGTATAAGTACATCAAAATCAGCAAATACGGTATTTGTTTTATCAACCAATAAACGACGCACCTGTTGTGCTTTACTAAAATAAGCATCGTAATAGCCGGCACTTAAAACAAATGTACCCAGCATTATACGGCGCTGAACTTCTTTGCCAAAACCTTCACTACGTGTTTGCTTATAAAAATCCGTTAAATCTTTTACTGGGGCTTTTGTACTGTGTCCAAAGCGAATACCATCAAAGCGGCTAAGGTTGCTACTGGCTTCGGCAGTGGTTAATACATAGTAAGCCGGCACTACATAGTCCAGTAAATCAAAATTAATTTCAGTAACTGTATGTCCGTTTGATTTTAATTTTTTAATTAGCTGAATAATGCTTTGCTGGATTTCTTTATCAAGCGAAGAATGGTAAAGCGCTTCTTTGAAATAAGCGATTCTGTATTTTTTTTCTGGATTTACTGTACCTAACGCAAATGATTTTTTTTCTGATAGAGCAGTGCTATCGAATGCATCCGGCCCGGCCATCACATCCAGTAACAAAGCTGCATCTGCTACGGTATTGCTAAAAATACCAATCTGGTCAAAGGAAGAAGCGTAAGCAATTAATCCATACCTGGAAATAGCACCGTATGTTGGCTTTATACCCACAATACCACAAAAATCTGCAGGCTGGCGTACAGAGCCACCCGTATCGCTGCCTAAGGCTGCCATACATAAACCAGCTTGCACTGCCACTGCACTGCCGCCGCTTGAACCACCGGGCACTTTAGTTTCATCGGCAGCATTTAAAACATTACCATAAGCTGAGTTTTCGTTAGTGCTGCCCATGGCAAACTCATCGCAATTACAACTGCCAATAATAATGGCGCCGTCATCAATAAGGCGTTGTACAGCAGTTGCTGTATATACGCTGGTAAAGCCATTTAATATTTTTGATGCTGCTGTTACCTTATAGCCTTTGTAGCAAATAACATCTTTAATAGCAATCACCACACCGTGCAGTTTCCCCAACATGGCACCGCTTAACCTTTGTGCATCTAATTTTTCAGCTTGCTGTAATGCTTCAGTTTCATATACCTCAGTAAATGCATTCAGCCTTATTTTTTCTTTTATGGCAGCAATGTAAAATTGAACCGCCTGTACGCAGCTTGTATTTTTTTGCTGCAAAGCGTTTTGATATTCTTTAATGGAAGTAAAAACAAACATGGAATGTTGTGACGGTATTTATACAATCGGCTGAAGCAATAACTCTGTTAGAGTACATCACTTCAGCCGAGGATTATTTTTTTAAATTAATTTACTGTGCCTGTTTTTGCTGCTCAACCTGCTGCCTTAACTGACGGAGTTCTTCGTCCTTGTCCTTATCTTTCATCCCTTCTTCAATTTCATTCTTTACATTATTTTTTGCGTCGTTAAATTCTCTCATCCCACGGCCAATACCCCTCATTAATTCAGGAATTTTTCGACCTCCGAATAATAATAATATAACAACAACAATAAGTATTAACTCACCACCGCCAGGCATACTAAACAGTAAAATGGCATTCAAAAAAGATACTGTCATAAAAAAAATTTAGGAAACAAAGATAGACTAAATATTTATTGATACCCACTAACTGCGGTTATTATTAACTTGCAATTAGCAGGTATTTAAATACTTAATTTATTTTAACGAATGTAGTTTTTACCACATTTGGCTTTACCATTAGCCGCCTGATAGGTGCTGATACCACGTGAGCAAGACGAAATGAATACTGATGTAACAAAAAGAATCACTAAAGAAGCAATGAATGTTCTCATACAAGAAGGGTTTTTGATTAAAAATAAAACTCAGGGTAAAGGTTAAATCAAAGGAGATTACATTTAGTGGATGCTGTTAACGTACAAGCATCATACCAAATTATGCCTACCCCTAAAAAAAATGCAAAAATTCAATGAATTTTTGCATTTTATATAAATTAAAATAATATTATTTAGAAACTGCCATGCGTTTTTCTTTAATACGGGCACTTTTACCGCTTCTTTCACGCAGGTAAAACAGTTTTGCACGGCTTACTTTACCAACCTTGTTCAGTACAATACTTTCAATGTTGGGAGAGTAAACTGGAAATAAACGCTCAACACCTATACCATCGCTTATTTTACGTACTGTAAAAGTGGCGGTGGCACCAGTACCCTGGCGTTTAATTACATCACCTTTAAAACTTTGGATACGTTCTTTTGTACCCTCTACAATTTTATAGTTAACGGTAATATTATCACCTGCTTTAAAATTGGGCAACGTGGCTTTAGTTGTCAGTTGCTCATGAACAAAATTAACTGCGTTCATACTTGTAATTTTTTACGGACGGCAAAGGTAGGGGAAAAAGTTTGAAGTTAAAAGTTGAAAGTTGAAAGTTTTTTCAATTCAGGCACCTTTTATTTTATTAAGGATAAAAAAATCCGGCAGAAAAACTGCCGGATTAAATATTATTGCTTGATTGTAAGGCTGCTAACCTTAAGTTTTCAACTTATCTTGCCACGTTTACACTTCTTTTTTCTCTTATAACCGTTACTTTAATCTGGCCGGGGAAGGTCATCTCTGTTTGAATTTTTTCGGCTATTTCAAAACTTAATTTTTCGCTTTCCGCATCGGTTACTTTATCTGCTTCCACAATAACCCTAAGCTCACGACCAGCCTGTATTGCATAAGCCTTTTCTACTCCGTTATACGCTTGTGCAAGATTTTCAAGGTCTTTAATGCGCTGAATATACTGCTGCATAATCTCACGCCTTGCACCCGGCCTTGCACCACTAATGGCATCGCAGGCCTGAATAATTGGAGAAATAACGTATTGCATTTCCATTTCATCGTGGTGGGCACCAATAGCATTTACCACCGCAGGGTTTTCGCCATATTTTTCAGCCAGCTTAGCGCCTAAAAGGGCATGACTTAATTCAGTTTCTTCATCGGGCACTTTGCCAATATCATGCAACAGGCCGGCACGTTTTGCCAGTTTTGGGTTTAAGCCCAGTTCTGCTGCCATTATACCACAAAGGTTGGCCGTTTCCCGGCTATGCATTAAAAGATTTTGGCCATACGAAGAGCGGAAACGCATACGACCCACCATCCTTATCAATTCTTTATGTAAACCATGAACGCCCATTTCCATTGCGGTACGTTCACCAATTTCCATTACCTGATCCTCTAATTGTTTTTTTGTTTTTTCCACCACCTCTTCAATACGGGCAGGGTGAATGCGGCCATCGGCCACTAAACGCTGTAAGCTAAGACGGGCAATTTCTCTCCGTAATGGGTCAAAAGAGGAAAGAACGATTGCTTCGGGAGTATCATCCACAATTAAATCCACGCCGGTTGCGGCTTCAATAGCACGTATGTTACGTCCTTCACGGCCAATAATAGAACCTTTAATTTCATCGCTTTCCAAATTAAAAACGGTAATAGAGTTTTCTATTGCTACCTCGGCAGCTGTACGTTGTATAGTTTGTATTACAATTTTACGGGCTTCTTTATTGGCTTTTTCTTTAGCTTCTTCAATAATAGTCTGCTGCAGTGCAATTGCTTTTGTCTGTGCTTCCTGCTTAAGGCTTTCTATTAGTTGAGCTTTGGCATCTTCGGCACTTAAGCCGGCTACTTTTTCAAGGCGGCGTATATGTTCTTCCTGATGTTTTTCCAATTCAGTTCTTTTGGTGTTTACCACCTCAATCTGCCGGTTAAGCGTTTCTTTTATAGCTTCATTTTCCTTAATCTGTTTTTCCAGATTTTGGTCTTTTTGATTAATTGACTGCTCTTTTTGCTTAATCCGGCCTTCTGCTTCAATAACTTTTTGATTACGCAGCAGCACATCTTTTTCATGCTCTGCTTTTAACTGCACAAAACGCTCTTTAGCCTCCAGTTGCTTTTCTTTTTTTAGGGTTTCTGCCTGGGAGGTGGCGTCGGAAATAATTTTTTGTGCCTGTTGTGCTGCTTCTTCTACTTGTTTTTTAGTGTTTTTGGCAAATATAAATTTACCCAGTACAAGCCCCACTATAAGGGCGGCTGCACCAATGATGATGGAAAGTATGTTTGGTTCCATTGAAAGTTTTTGTTTTAAAACGGTTCACAATCGTGTATGTCCTCTCTAAACCCATAATAATAAATGAGATAGTATAGTTGGCGAAGATACAGAAATTGTATTTAGTTTTTGCGCTTGTGGCTGATAATATGCCTTAAAAAAATATTATAAAGCCTTGTCCAGCTGAAGCTCCATTTTAAGTAATGCGTCAGCAAACTCTTTTTCTAACTGAGGGTTAGCGGCAGCGTTTTGTGGTTGTGTGGCGTACCAAATAAGTACCATGGCAATATAGTCCTGCATGTCTTTGCCGGCAAACTGGGTTTTAAATTCAATAATCTTGTCATTTATGGTTTTAAGGGTGCTTCTTACCGCTTCTTCGTCAGTTGGGTTTATTTTAATGCGGTAGGTGCGGTCGCCTATTACAATATTTATAGGTATTAAAGCTTGCATTTTTAAAATTAAGATATTATTTTTATCCCCTTACCACAAAGAAACCACCAATTTCCCCCAAAAACCAATATTGCAGTTGTGTTACTTTATGAGTAATACAGGCATCTTTTACCCTGTTAAAACATTACCTGAAACCAACCACTTAAGCAGCAAAAACGTTCAGCATGTTTGCCAAAATTAAACAGGCATTTTTTACCGACAGTCTTACTATTGAATGGGACAACTTTACACCAAAGCCATTAAAGTTTGTTTTAAAAAACGATAAAGGCGAAGTATGCACCACTTTAGAAACAAAACAGGAACAGCACCAAAAATTTTTTAACTGGCATGGGTTAAATGATTTGCC
>JAGVCC010000111.1 GCA_020059395.1 Chitinophagales bacterium
TGTACAGGGCAGTATACCAACCGCAGAAGGACTTAAAAATGCACCAGTGTATGATGAACATTTTTTTAAAGTACCAAAAGTTATAAAGAAGTAGTTTATGCAAAGCATCATTCATCTTGAAAACATTCGCAAAAGTTATTACCTGGGTAAACAGGAGTTGCAGGTATTAAAAGGCATTACGCTGGATGTATTTAAAAATGAGTATGTAGCACTGATGGGGCCAAGCGGCAGCGGCAAAAGTACTTTAATGAATATTTTGGGTTGTCTGGACTCTCCTACCGGTGGCCGCTACATTTTAAACAGCAAAGATGTAAGCCGCATGCCCGATAATGATTTGGCAGAAGTGCGGAATAAAGAAATTGGTTTTGTATTTCAGCAGTTTAATTTATTACCAAGATTAACGGCGCTTGAAAATGTAGCCCTGCCACTTATTTATGCAGGCATTGCAAAAAAAGAACGGCTGGAGAGAGCGGCTGAAACTTTGGCAAAAGTTAAACTGGACGACCGCAGCCACCACAAACCAAACGAACTGAGTGGAGGCCAATGCCAGCGTGTGGCTATTGCACGTGCACTGGTAAATAATCCTTCTATTATTTTGGCTGATGAACCTACTGGTAATTTAGACAGTAAGACCAGCCACGAAATAATGGACATACTGGGTAAAATACATGCAGATGGCAACACGGTTGTTTTAGTAACGCATGAAGATGATATTTCGCATTTTGCACACCGCATTATTCGGTTAAGAGATGGTATTGTTGAAAGCGATAAGGTAAATGCAAACCCAGCAACTATTGCACAGCTGGCCTGATTTAATTTTTTGTAACTTTATAAGCTTAATACTATTTATAATGGCTAATACTCCCATCTTATTGTCTGCTGAACATGAGCCAACAGATGAACAACTAAAAAAAATAATGACTGACGCTTTACATGATGTGCTTATAAGCAGAAAAAAAAGTGACGAAGCCCTAAAAAAACAGGCTGCCTCATATAAGCTTTTACTGGCTAACAAACATCAGCATCCTAAGGCCTGATTTTATGAGCGAAAACAAACCTGTTTTAATAATTATTGCCGGGCCAAACGGTTCAGGAAAAACCACCATTACATCTCAAATATTAAAACATGAATGGCTGGCAGATTGCATTTACATTAACCCAGATATTATTGCAAAAGAAAAATTTGGCGACTGGAATTCTGCAGAAACAGTTGTAAAGGCTGCACAATATGCTGCTACCTTAAGAAATGAATGTATCAGCAACAAGAAAAGCCTGATTTTTGAAACTGTATTTTCGGCAAATGAAAAACTTGAATTTTTATTAAAAGCAAAAGAATCAGGTTATTTTATCCGCCTTTTTTTCATTGCTACAAGCCACCCTTCCATTAATGCTGCCCGTATTACTGACAGAGTACTTGCAGGAGGACATGACGTTCCTATTTCTAAAATAATCAGCAGGTATTCTAAATCAATAATTAATTGTGCTGTTGCTGTAAAAAACGCAGACAGATTGTATGTGTACGATAATTCTGTTGATTTTGCAGCTGCCCGGTTATTATTCAGAGCTTCGTGCGGCGAACTTACTAAGCAATATGATGTTATACCCGAATGGGCACAAATTATATTTGCCGCCACAAAAAAACACGTTTAAAATGGCATTTAAAATATACACCAAAACAGGCGACAAAGGAACCACTTCATTAATTGGCGGCACTAAAGTACCTAAAAGCCATTTACGCATTGAAAGCTATGGCACTGTTGATGAGCTGAATTCATTTATTGGTTTAGTTAGCGATTACTTAACCGATACACACTCAAAAAATATTTTAAAGGAAATACAAGACCGTTTGTTCACCATTGGCTCATCACTTGCATGCGACCCAGACAAGGAACCGAAAATGAAAATACCCGATTTAAAAGAAGCAGATATTGTGCTGCTGGAAAATGAAATTGATGCAATGAATGAAGTGCTGCAGCCAATGAAATCATTTATTCTTCCTGGCGGCCATGTGGCAGTAAGCACTGCCCATGTTGCAAGATGTGTATGCCGCCGTGCCGAACGTATTTGCGTAAATATGCAGCAGCAGGATTTATTTGTAGATATTTTAGTTACAAAATATTTAAACCGCCTAAGCGATTATTTATTTGTGCTGGCAAGATATATCGGCCATTTATTGGGCGCTGAAGAAATACCTTGGAAGCCGAGAGTGTAGCCCCTAAATCCCCTAAAGGGGACTTTGAGAGACTGTAGAAATAAATTTTCTTATGAATTTGGAGATGCCCATCTTATAAAATGTTCTTCGTAAGCCCTTTACGGGTTTGGTGTATTTACAATCCTTCCATCCTTCATCACCACAATTCTGTCGCTCAACTTTGCCAGCTCCTCATTATGCGTTACAATTAAAAATGTTTGGTTAAACTTGTTGCGTAAGTCAATAAATAGCTGATGCAGTTCTTTAGCATTGGCACTGTCTAAATTACCGGTAGGCTCATCTGCCATTACAATGGAGGGGTTATTAATTAAAGCCCTTGCCACCGCCACACGCTGTTGTTCGCCGCCACTTAGTTGCTGGGGTTTATTATCCATCCGGTCGCCAAGGCGCAGGTTTTTCAATAGTTCAGTTGCACGGCTGATAACTTCTTTTTTAGGCCTTCCGGCAATCCAGCCCGGAATACAAACATTTTCAAGCGCCGTAAATTCAGGTAATAAATGGTGAAACTGAAAAACAAAACCAATTTCTTTATTACGGAAAGCAGCCAGTTTTTTACCAGAAAGCCTGCCTACCTGCTGATTATTAAGAGATATTTCACCAACATCTGCTGTATCTAATGTGCCTAAAATATGCAACAGGGTGCTTTTTCCTGCACCAGAACTGCCCACAATACTAACAATCTCCCCTTTATTAATTACAATATCCACCCCTTTCAGCACCTGCAACTGACCGTATTTTTTATGAATATTTCTTGCTGATAACATGCCTTAAAAATAGGTAATAATTTATAGATTGAGCGCCATGCAACTTTTAACCTTTCCTGCACAATCTAGTTTGCAAACAGCCGTTAATAAAACACTTTTGGTTATTTCCGCAGAACTTATACATTTGCGGAAAATTAGGGGGTTAAAGCTCCCGTTCATTTCTAACTAAAATTAAAGATACCCATATGTTCTGGACACTTGAATTAGCCTCTCACCTAGAAGACGCACCGTGGCCCGCCACCAAAGATGAATTGATTGATTACTCCATACGCAGCGGCGCACCCATTGAAGTGGTGGAAAACCTGCAGGAGCTGGAAGACGAAGGCGAAATTTATGAAAGCCTTGAAGACATTTGGCCTGATTATCCCAGCCATGAAGATTTCTTTTTTAACGAAGAAGAATATTAAGGGCCCCATGCCCCTATCCCCTAAAGGGGGATTATCGAAGATATAAGCGAAAAGAGCCGTCCCCAACTTTGTTAGGGACGGCTCTTTAATTATTTAGACATTAGATTCCCCCTTCAGGAGGCGGAGGGGGTTACTTCTCCATTTGCTCTATTACCGCCTGCGTTACACCAGTGTAAGAAAATCCACCGTCATGGAAAAGATTTTGCATAGTAACCATCTTCGTCATATCACTAAACAGTGTTACGCAGTAGTTAGCACAATCATCTGCAGTGGCATTGCCCAGCGGGCTCATTTTTTCGGCATAGTTAATAAAGCCATCAAAACCTTTTACGCCGCTGCCGGCTGTAGTTTTTGTGGGTGATTGAGAAACTGTATTTACACGTACATGCTTCTTAACACCATATTGATAACCAAAATTTCGGGCAATGCTTTCCAATATTGCTTTATTATCTGCCATATCATTATAATCGGGAAATACACGCTGTGCAGCAATGTAACTTAATGCTACTACACTGCCCCACTCGTTAATGGCATCCTGCTTCATAGCGCTTGCCAGCACACGGTGCAGGCTTAAAGCAGAAATATCAAACCCTTTGTGCGTAAACTCATAATTGTTTTCAGTATAGCCAATTCCTTTACGTACGTTAATGCTCATGCCTATTGAGTGCAAAATAAAATCAACACCACCACCAAAATGTTTCATAGCTTCTTCAATCAGTTTATCTACATCTTCGTTGCTGCTTACATCGCAGGGAACTACGGGTGCATTAACAGCTTCTGCCAATTTTTTAATTTCTCCCATGCGCATGGCTACGGGTGCGTTGGTCAATAATAATTCAGCTCCTTCTTCGTGGCAGCGCAAGGCTGTTTTCCAAGCAATAGATTTTTCGTCCAGCGCACCAAATATGATTCCTTTTTTTCCTTTAAGTAAGTTGTGAGACATAATCGTTTTGTTTTGAAGTGCTAAAAATAACACACTATTTGAAAATGAAAAATTGTTTAGGGTTTATTTATAAATTGACCCATCCAAACAACAAGATAAACAGCTGCTGTAATATAAACAAACGCACTTACTGCTACAATTAAAAAGTAGAGCAGCAATTTTTTACCACTTTGCCCTGGCTTAATACGGCGCAATAAAAACTTATTAAAAAAATAAAAAGGTAACGTTAATGCAGCAGCTATTATAAAAAATACCTAGGTAAGCAGGGTACATAACAATGATTTAATTACCCACCATCTCTCTTGCATTTTGCAATGCTGCCGCTGTGGGTTTTTCGCCACTAAGCATTTGTGCAATGGCGGTTATACGTTCATCGTTGTTTAATAATTTTACGGCTGTTACAATTTTATCCTCCTTAATGGCTTTGTGTACAAAAAAGTGAGCATTGGCTTTTGCTGCAATTTGCGGCTGGTGCGTAATGGCTATTAACTGGTGGTTAACAGCAAGGTCTTTCATAATATTCCCCACTTGTTTAGCTGCTTCGCCGCTTATGCCGGTATCAATTTCATCAAAAATTAAAGTAGGAAGCTGCAGTTTTTTCGCCACTAAACTTTTTATGCAAAGCATCAGGCGGCTCAGTTCTCCTCCACTGGCTACTTTATGCAAAGGTTCAAAGCGGTTACTCTTATTAGCATCAAACAAAAAAGCAATAGCATCGCTGCCATATTGGTTTAATGCAAAAGTTGCCAGTTCCACTTTTATCTGTGCATTGGGCATGCCCACCTGCTTTAATAAAGTATTTACTTTTTCGGTAAATGGTTTTATGGCTTTAGCACGGTTGGTTGCAATGGTTTTAGCTGCCTGTTCGCATTGCTTTAATAACTGTGCTGTTTGTTTTTCTTTTGCAGTTATGGCTTCGCTTATATTTAGTACATCGTTCAGTTTTTGTTGCAAACTGTCTTGTATTGCCAATAAATCTGCAGTATTGGCTACACCATGTTTTTTTTGTAGTTTGTACCCCAGTGCAATCCGGTCGTTCACCAATTGAAAACGCTCTGCACTGTATTGTACGCCATCGCTTATTGCTTCCAGTTCATCAGCAATATCTTTTAGTTCTATCTGCGCACTTTGCAGACGTTTTGCTAACTCTTCAATACCGGTATGATATTGCGTAAGTCCCTGCATTTTATTGTACAGCAGCTTTAATTGCTCTACCAAAGGCTCCTCACTTTCTTTCAATTTAAAATATACGTTGCCCAGTTGCTGTTTAATATTTTCTGCATTGCTCAGCAGTTTCAGTTCTGCATCCAGTTCTTCCAGTTCGTTGGGCTTTAGTGATGCCGCTTCCAGTTCGTCGTACAAAAATTTATTGTAATCGTAAGTGGCATTGGCAGCTGTTTGTTGCTGTAATAATTCTTCCAGCTCTTTTTTTGTGGCAATATATTGTTTGTAAAAGCCACCATACTCGTGCAGCAGTTCATTATTACCGGCCAATGCATCCAGCACTTCTCTTTGAAAGTCGGTGTCGCCCAGCTCCAGCGTATCAAACTGCTGATGCAGGTCAACCAAAAGTAAACTCAGCTCTTTTAACTGTGTTAACGTTACAGGCGTATCATTTATAAAAGCCCGTGATTTTCCATTTATGGCAATCTCTCTTCTAACCGTCAGCACCTCCTCTTCTGCATCTAACTCATTATTTGTTAAGAAAAGCTTTATTGTTTTGTTGGCAGTTCCATCAAAACTTCCTTCCACCACACATTTTTTTTCTTTATTCAGCAGCACACTGCTGTCGGACCGCTGGCCCAGTATTAAACTTAATGCCCCCATTAAAATACTTTTACCGGCACCGGTTTCTCCTGTAATAATATTCAGCTGTTGTTTAAATTCTATTGACAAATCATCAATAATAGCATAGTTCTGTATGTGTAATTTCTGCAGCATAATTAGTACAGCAAATTAGTTTTTTTTGGCCACAGATTAAACAGATTTATACGAATAAATACAAAAAGAAAAAGCATTCCCGGAGGAATGCTTTACTTATAGCTTATTACTTAAAAGTTATTTTACTTCCACAGTATCATTCAAATCTGCATCCACCAGTACACGGCCACAGTTTTCGCAAACCATTACTTTTTTACGCAGTTTAATTTCGCTTTGTTTTTGTGGAGGTATTGCGTGGAAGCAACCACCGCAA
>JAGVCC010000211.1 GCA_020059395.1 Chitinophagales bacterium
GGTTGCCATAAAAGCTACCGAAGTTTTTTTGCACAAACAGTGGCACATTATTACCTGTAGGCATATTCACATTGCGATAGTTAGTACATTCAATGCGGCCTTTACGTGTAAAAGCATATACAATTAAATCCTGGTCGCCATCTGCATTGGCCATACCCAAACGTATAGGCAGCATAAATTTTGGAGAGTTAAAACTTATTTGAATAGGACGAAGGAAGTTGTTATTCAATTTTGCTTTTTCCTTTTCATTTACTTTAACTACAAAAAATTTCAAGTTACTTTTTATGTATGGGTCCAATACCTCTTCTGCACCTTCAGGTATTTTATAGCCGTTTTCATTCAACCATGTTTTTAAGCCAGAGCTTTCTTTAGCGCTTAAGATTAAAATATCATATTCACCAACAAGATATTTGGCTTCAATTTTTACACCAGCCACTTTACCTTTTAAAGCCTGAGTTACTACAACTTCCTGCAAACTTGAAGACACAGATTTTCTCATCATCATATCTTCTCTTTCATAATTATTACATGGGTTCTGGTCCCAATACTCCACCAACCTCGGTGCACTGTAATCATTCAGCCGCTGAAAAATACTTTGGTCCACCACTTTAATGTCATCTTTACGCAGTACTACCGGCACTGGCACCACCATTGCAAAATCTTTAGTATCGCCTTTAAAATCGTTGTACATGGTAATTACATTTTTGTTACCATCCCTTACTAAAATAACCTGACTGGTTTTATTTTTTAAACTGCCATCTGCCTTGCTTACATAAAAGCCGCAGAAGCTCATTAATGCAAAGGCACTAAACACCAGTGCAGTTGTTGTTGCTAATTTAATTTTCATACATTTTACATTTAAGCCCCTCCCAACCTTCCGCCTCATGGCGGAGAGGAGTTTAGAGCAGTTATTAATTGGGTTTCGTTTATAAATAAATAATCATTGTTTTTCTAACTAAATTTTATACGCAATCCTTTGCTAAGTTCTCCTACTTTTCCCTCTCCGCCAACTGGCGGAAGGATAGGAGGGGCTGTTCTCCATTGGAATTTTTTGGCTGCAAGCAGCAAGTCAAGCACCGGCACCAGCGGCTGTAAAAAAACAAGCACATAAACAGGTGCCCCATTTACCCACTTAAAAGTTGCTAAATAAAAAGCCAGTGCTGCCACCAGCATACTCCATATTATTCTTGCAGCAGTATGATTGGGTGTGGTTTTAGGGTCGGTAATCATAAAAAAAGAAAACAGTAACAGGCTGCCGGTGCTTATGCTCTGTACAAAAAAATCAAGCGGCCAGCCCAGGTAAATTATTTGCCGTATAAAAAGCAGTGCTGCAAATGTTATTAAAAAAGCAAGGCTGGTATCCAGCTTTTGCACACTGGTGGTTACAATAATTCCCAGGCAGCAAACACCAAATAAAATAACAGTACTGCTGCCCCACTGCCCGGGGCTAAACCATGCTTTGCCGGTTAAAAAAATGGCTGCCACAATACCCAATGCACTGGGGTTAAAAATATGCTTGCCTTTTATTCGTATTAAAAATTTAGAAGCAATTGAAATAAATGCCGCCAGAACAGCCACCCACAAAAAATTGGTTTTAAGCAGTAGTGTTAAGCCAAAAGAAGAAATAAGCACAGACGGAATGGCGGCTTTATATCTTTTTAAAAAAGGTATTTCTTTTTTACCAAGCCACTTCTCAAAAAACAGCTGCGTTAGTAAGCTGGTGGTAAAGTAAGCGGTGTATAGCCACCAGTCTGCTTTCCATTGCAGGTAAATTATACCATAGCCTAAAAAAATACTTTGAAACAGAATTTGAAAATAACGGGCATCTTTAAAAATTTGTATCCACATAACATTGGTTTGTTAGCTGGATGAAAACAACAGCCCAATTACACAGCAGCTTTGTTAATTAAATGCAAACACACATAAAATAAAGTTTTATGGAATTTATAAAGTACCTGCATCGCCGCCTGTAAAAAAAGCTTGCTATAGTGCGCAGGTATTGCTATTTTACCTATCCAAATTTTTTAAATGAAAAAAGTAACAGGAATAGGCGGTGTTTTTTTTAAGTGTAATAACACCGATGCTCAAAAGGATTGGTATGCCAAACACCTTGGCATTACTATGGATGAATATGGCAGCAGCTTTGAATGGCGCCATGCCGATAACGAAGTACAAAAAGGCTACACCGTATGGAGCCCCTTTAAAAAAGACAGTGATTATTTTGGCAACCCCGGCCAGCAGTACATGATTAACTACCGGGTAGATGATTTAGTGGCACTGGTGGCACAGTTAAAAGAAGAGGGCGTAACCATTGTGGATGAAATGGAAATTTACGAGTACGGAAAATTTATTCATATACTGGATGGCGAAGGCAACCGCATTGAATTGTGGGAAGCCAACGATGAACAATACAGCAAAATGGTGAATGCGGTTACTAAATGATAAGTGGTGAAGCTAATTGCTTCATTTTATTGTCTGCAATAAAAAACTGTCATGAAAAAATTTACACTTTTTACCTGTCTTTTAATTAGCAGTGGCTTTTTAAAAGCACAAAAATTACCTTGCAGCAATCCTGTTTACCGTTTGTTTGATTTTTGGGTGGGTGAATGGGAAGCCTTTGGTTTAAAAGGCACCAAAGCCGGCGACAGTAAAATTTCAATTATTTTAGACAGTTGTGTTGTTTTGGAAGAATGGACCAGCGCCGGAGTACAACAAGGCTTACGTTATGCAGGCAAAAGCTATAATACTTACAACAATGTTACAAAACAATGGCAGCAAACCTGGGTGGACAATACCGGCAGTGCTACTGAATATTTAGAGGGTGCTGCCACAGAAGGAAAAATAGTTTTTAAAAGCCGCCCCTTTGCATTTAAAAAGGACAGTTTTGCA
>JAGVCC010000155.1 GCA_020059395.1 Chitinophagales bacterium
ATCTTTTTTAGTAAAAAATATTAACGACAGTACATTGGAGTTTATTAATTTCTCCCGACCCATAAATTTTTGCCATGCCGTTGCTTACAATTCGTAAAAATGCTTTAAGGTTTGAAGGCCCGGTAATAGATATAATAATTTGCCCCTCACAGCCAATTATTCAGCAATTAAAAAAAGAAGGAAGGCAGCCGCCGGCATTTAAGGCTGTTGCGCTAATAGACACCGGAGCAACTTCAACCTGCATATCTCCAGAAGTGGTTGAAAAATTAGGGTTGATTTCTTTCGATTTTCAAACAGTACACACCGCAGCCGGACAGTCAGAACAGTTTTTATATGATATTGGTGTAGGCTTACCAATAAGCCAGCCCAATATATTGTCGGTACAGGCACCATGTGCAGATTTATCAGGGCAACCTTTTCAGGTTTTATTAGGCAGAGATATTTTATCAATGTGTTCACTTTTTTATAATGGTACAGATAACTCATTTGTTTTACACTATTAAATATTTTTTTTGAAACAGATACCAAATATTTTTACGCTTTTAAATTTATTTCTGGGCTGCATAGCTGTTGTATTTGCGCTGCAAACCGAAAGTTTTATTATTAAAGTTGACGGAGAAGGTGCAACAAGTTTTAATATTCCTGAAAAAATTGCCTTAGCGTCTTTTTTTATTTTTGCTGCTGCTGTAATTGACTTTTTAGATGGCTTTGTAGCAAGGCTGCTGAATGCAACAAGCGAAATGGGCAAGCAGTTAGACTCGTTAAGCGATGTGGTAAGTTTTGGTGTGGCGCCTGCTGTTATTATGTATCAGTTACTCCGCATTAGTTTTATTAAAGAAGAAAACGGGCTTGATACACAATTACTGTGGCTGTTGCCAGCCTTTATACTTGCATGCGCCGGTGCATACCGCTTAGCAAGGTTTAATATAGATACAGAACAAAGTTATGGTTTTAAAGGAGTGCCTATACCTGCTGCCGGGTTATTAATTGCATCTTTTCCATTGATATTATTTTATGGCAACAGTATTATAAATGTAAACGAATGGCTTACTAACAAATGGGTGCTGTATGTAATTATAGCCGCAGTAAGCTGGCTAATGGTAAGTAAACTTCCTTTAATGGCTTTAAAGTTTAAAGACTTTAGTATAAAAAATAATTTACCCAAATATATATTGGTGGCACTGGCAATAGTGGCAGCTGTTTTATTAAAATGGCTGGCAGTACCGGTGGTATTCATTGGGTACATTATTTTATCTTTGCTTTACAAACAGAAATAAACATCATGATATACACAGTACAGGTTAAAGTAATGCCTTTAAAAGATTTGTTAGATCCACAGGGTAAAGCGGTAATGGGCGGCTTAAAAAACTTAGGCATAACTAATGTGGCAGATGTACGCATTGGCAAGCATATTGACCTGCAGGTGGAAGCAGCCACAAAAGAAGAAGCCGTTGCCATTGCAGAAGAAGCCACTAAAAAATTGCTGGCTAATGCTGTTATGGAATATTTTGAAATTGAAGTGAAAGAAAGGTTAACAAGTTAATAAAGTTGATAAGGTTGACAGGAGCATGCTGGTTTTAACTTTATCAACTTGTCAACACTTTTAACCGTATCAACTACTTCAAACAACAACCATGCTCTATATCGTTCCTTCTCCAATCGGTAATCTTGCAGACATAACTTTTCGTGCAATAGAAATATTAAAATCGGTAGATGTAATACTTGCAGAAGATACCCGTACCTCATCGGTACTGCTCAATCATTATCAAATACAAAAACCGGTTTCTCCATACCATCAGCATAACGAACATAAGATTGTACAGCATATTGCAGATCAGCTGGCCGCAGGTAAAACAATGGCGTTATTAACTGACGCAGGTACACCTGGCATAAGCGATCCTGCTTTTTTATTAGTACGTGAATGTGTAAAGAATGATATAAGAGTAGAGTGCCTGCCCGGAGCCACCGCCTTTGTACCTGCATTGGTAAACAGCGGCCTGCCTATTAACAGCTTTTGCTTTGAAGGTTTTTTGCCATTAAAAAAGGGCCGCCAAACAATGCTTAAAAAATTGGCTGAAGAAGAGCGTACCATGGTTTTTTACGAAAGCCCCATGCGCTTGGTGAAAACCCTTAATGAGTTTGTGCAGTACTTTGGTGCAGAACGTTTGTGCTGCGTAAGCCGGGAGCTTACAAAAAAGTTTGAAGAAAACAAACGGGGTACTTTACAGGAAGTGCTTGATTACTTTGCTGCTAAAACTGTAAAAGGAGAAATTGTTATTGTGGTGGATGGAAAACAGGGTTAATAATAAACTGCTGTTTCATGTAGTTCTTTTCTTTTTAAATCAGGTACATAACATTCTTCTGCAGCGTAGCCAACCGGTATAAGCAAAAAAGGTTTTTCATTTTGCGGCCTGTTTAAAATTTTACTTAAAAAATTCATGGGGCTGGGCGTATGTGTAAGAGCGGCAAGGCCTGCATAGTGTATGGCAGCTAATAAAAAACCACAGGCAATGCCCACACTTTCTGTTACATAATAATTTTGATGTTTGTGGCCATCCTTATCAAACTCGTAACTCCTTTTAAAAACAATA
>JAGVCC010000435.1 GCA_020059395.1 Chitinophagales bacterium
CTTCGGGTTGATGTGGTGTTTAAGTTAATGTTATATGCCACCAAAAAATCTCTTGCCCCAATTACAGTTCCACCACGCTTGATATCAAATTCAGCCGGGCCAAAATCTGGCGCCCATTTTGGCTCTTTTATCTTCTTAAAAAAACCTTCGTATTCACCAGCACGAATTACAGATAAATTGCTGCGTTCTTTATTTGGCTGGGCTGCCTCGTATAAATAAGCAGGTATTTGCAAATCTTCTCCCACTCTTTTCGCCAGTTGTTGTGCATACTGTGCCGTTTCTTCCATACTGATATTTGCTATGGGTATTAAAGGGCACACATCTGTAGCTCCCATGCGTGGATGTTCACCTTTGTGCTTGCTCATATCAATTAACTCTCCTGCTTTTTTTATTGCCTGATAAGCCGCTTCAATAACTTTTGCAGGTTCACCAACAAAAGTTACCACGGTACGGTTGGTGGCTTTGCCAGGGTCAACATTCAGCAGGCGGACCCCATCTACCTTTTCTATTTCATTGGTAATTTGCTTAATGATGTTTAAATCATTTCCTTCAGAGAAGTTGGGAACACATTCTATTAGTTGCATACTTCAATTATGAATTAATAATTATGAATTAATAATTAAATAAACAGTCCTCCAATCATTACCTTATCAATACAATTATTACTGAAAGAATAAGGCAGGTATGCGATTGATGGAATAGGTTTTGTAAATATGATATTCGCTTTTTTGCCAATGGTGATACTTCCCAATTCATTTTGCAATTCCATTGCAAATGCACCGTTAATAGTGGCCGCATTAATAGCTTCTTCAGGCAGCATTTTCATTTGTATGCAGCTTAAAGCCACCACAAAGTTCATATTTCCACCGGGTGATGAGCCAGGATTATAATCGCTGGCTAAAGCAATGGCACAGTTATTATCTATCAACTGGCGGGCAGGCTGGTATTGCATACGAAGGAAAAATGCTGCAGTTGGCAATAAAGTTCCAATCATGTTTGAACCACTCAGCAGTTCTACGTCATTATCCGTCATTGTTTCTAAATGATCAACAGAAACCGCATTTAATTTTATTGCAGCTTCAATACCTCCAATAGAGTTAAGCTGATTGACATGTAGTTTTGGTTTTAGCCCATACTGCATACCGGCTTTGCAAATGGTTTCCATTTCTTCGGGAGAAAAGAAACCGGTTTCGCAAAAAACATCAATATAATCTGCCAGTTTTTCTGCTGCAATTACGGGCAGCATTTCATTAATAATGCTGTCAATATAGCCCTGATGATTTTCTTTAAAAACTGCAGGATATGTATGTGCTCCCAAAAAAGTTGCCTTTATAGAAAGTGCCGATTTTTCTTTTAATTTTTTAATTACCCGAAGCATTTTCAACTCGCCTTCCACCGTTAAGCCATAACCACTTTTTATTTCAACAGCTCCCGTACCCAATTTACTTATTTCGTCAAGCCGCTGCCATGCGCTGTTAAACAGTTCGTCTTCGCTTGCAGCATTTAATTTACTGGCAGAGTTTAAAATACCACCGCCTTTTGCCGCAATTTCTGCATAAGTGGCTCCTTTAATTTTATCTACAAACTCTTCTTCCCGGCTTTTAGCAAAAACAATATGTGTGTGGCTGTCGCACCAGGCAGGCAAAACAAACTGGCCAGTAACATCAATAATATTTTTTGGAAGATGCGGCACTTTTAATTCCAGCTCATACATAGCACCGTAGTCTGTAATAATGCCGTCTTCAATTAACAGAAAAGCATTTTCTATAACAGGCAGTAACGCTAAATCTTTTCCACGGAGTAAATTATTTTGCTCCCGTACGTTTACCAGTTGTTGTATGTTGGTGATGAGTGTGGTCATATTTACAAACTTTCCCAAACCTGTTTTGCAAATTTTTCTAATGAGGGGTCTCTGGCTCCCATTAACAGCAACACACTGCCATCTGGCAAATGCGGTCTTACTGTTGTTACAAAATTATTTCTGTCTTCCACAAAAAAAGCATTGTTGCCGGTGGCTTTAATATCGTTTATTAAATCGTTTGCACTAATGTCTTTTACTGCAGTACCACCAGCGTAAAAAATTTCGCTCATCCATATTTCATCTTCCGCTCTAAGTACCGCACTAATTTCTTTTACAAAATCGTTACGCAAAAAGCGGGTGGGCCCATAGCCATGCGGCTGAAACCATGCCACTACTTTTTTTGCCAAAGGCTGGCAACTTGAAATAGCAGCTGCACATTTTACCGGATTGTGTGCATAATCATCAATTATCCAAACACCGTTTTTATTACCTAAAATCTGGTTGCGGCGATAAATGCCTTCATAAGTTTTTAATGCTTCCGCACACTTGCTCATGCTTACACCAATACTGTTTGCCACCGCAGCTGCCGCCGTGGCATTCTCCATATTATGCCGTCCCATTGCGTTAATTGAAAACAGCTTGTCAAGAATTGAAAACTGAATATTAAATCCGTCCTGTACAAAATTTTTTGCCGTATATCCGCAGTTATCATTTTCATTGGGCGAAAAATCATTAGCTGCATTTTGCGATAGTGTTTTTGATAACTGGTTATTTTGGTTAACAATAAATTTTTTACTGTTATTTTTAAACTTTCCAAAAATCTGCATCAGCTCATCAATTTCCTGATGGTCTTTATCAATATTTAGCAGCAACCCAATTTCCGCATGGTATTGTACAATGCTGCCATCGCTTTCATCCGCCTCAATAACCAGCCACTCTCCTGCACCAACTTTTGCATTGCCAATTTTTCCTTCTTTAATTATTCTTGTAAGGCCTGCGCCGCTTATAATGCTTGGCTGCAAACCTGCATACTCCAGTATTTCAAACAGCATGGCACTGGTGGTGCTTTTGCCACTGGTGCCACCCACTGCAATTGTTTTTTTGCTGGCAGCTATCAATGCCAGCACTTCACTGCGTTTTAAAATGGGTATGTTCAGTTGTTTGGCTTGCTGCACTTCGGGCACAGTATCTTCAATAGCGGTTGATACTACCACCAAATCTGTTTCTGCTGTAATGCCCTCTCCGTTTTGTAAAAAGCATTGTATGCCTTCGGCTTCTAACTTTTCTTTTGTTTCGTTGTATTCATCTTCTTTAAAATAACGGTCGCTGCCACTTACGGTTTTACCAATACCCTGTAGGTATTGTGCTATGGCGCTCATACCCACGCCGGCCACACCAATAAAAAAAGGGTTTTTAAAATCGTTTATACTTTTAATCATACGGCTTGTATAATTTTTGAAGGATGTAATGTTTTGTATGCAATAACGGCACTTACAGCAAGCAGCACCGCAGCTAAAAGAAAAGGTGCACCCGGTAATTTAAACGGAGCTTCATCGTGTGTAAAATAAAAAAACAGATTGTTCATTAGGAATGGGCCAATTATTGCAGCAAGGCTCATACTGCTGGTTAGAGCTCCTTGTAATTCGCCCTGTGCATTTGCAGGCACACGGGCAGCCATTACACCCTGCAATGCCGGCTGTGCAATACCACCTAAACAATACAAAGGTAAAATGGCAAACATCATCCAGCTTTGTGTAGCAGTGCCAAGCAACAACATACCAACTGCATAAATTGCAACACCATAATACACACTTTTTTCATTTCCTATTTTAGGATTAATTACCCTTGTTAAACCTGCCTGCACCACACCTACCATTACACCAACCAGGCCTAATGATAACCCGACCATTAACTCACTCCAATTAAACCTGTAAATGGTAAAATAATTCCAGTTGCTCATTAAAGCATGAGCAGCTATGTAAATTAATAAAATACTTAACAGCAAACCGGCAACAGATTTGTATTTTGACAAGCTTAATAAACTGCCAACCGGGTTAGCTCTCTTCCAGCTAAACTCTCTTCGGTTTTCTTTTGGTAATGATTCTGGCAAAACAAAATAACCATACA
>JAGVCC010000449.1 GCA_020059395.1 Chitinophagales bacterium
AAAGTGGAGATGGCTTCATTAATCATAGGCATTAAAATACGGTTGGCTACAAAGCCGGGGTAATCGTTTACCACACAAGGTATTTTGCCCAATGCTTTACTTAACTCAACCGTGGTATGGGTTACATCTTTATGTGTGGCATAGCCATTAATAATTTCTACCAGTTTCATTACGGGCACCGGGTTCATAAAGTGCATACCTATAACATGCTGGGGCCTTTTTGTAGCTGCTGCAATTTTTGTAATGGAAATAGAGGAAGTGTTAGTGGCTAAAATACAGCCTTCGGGTGCTGCCTCATCTATACTCTTAAATATCTTTAATTTTAAATCAACATTTTCTGTTGCTGCTTCTACCACTAATTGTGCATTGGCAACACCACTTGCCAAATCTGTTGTGGTGGTAATATTTTTTAACGCATTATTTTTTACATCTTCTGCAATAGCGCCTTTGGCTATTTGCCTGTCGAAGTTTTTACCAATGGTAGCAATGGCTTTTTCTAACTGGGCAGCATTTACATCAATTAATGTAACGCTAAAACCAGCTTGTGCAAATACATGTGCAATGCCGTTGCCCATTTGTCCTGCACCAATGACTGAAATATTTTTTATCATTTTCTTGTTTTTTTTGATTACACTAATTGAAGCTAATTACACCAATGAATTGCGGCGGCGAAGCTGCCGCAATAATTTTTTTATACTTTTCCTTATGCAGAAAAGTTGTTTCGAATTTAAGGAGCTGAATAAAGAACTCAAAGTACACGAGTGCGACGCAACGATGTTCAGCAAAGTGATAAAGCTTGTTCCAAAAAAATCATTTCGAATTGCACGTGGACACAGTAAACAAGAGCAACCTCAATCCAAGTTCCCCCTTCAGGGGGACAGGGGGCTCCTTTTACTTAAACGCATTCATCCCTGTCACATCCATCCCCGTTATCAGCAAATGAATATCATGTGTACCTTCGTATGTAATTACACTTTCCAGATTCATCATATGGCGCATTACACTATACTCGCCGGTAATGCCCATGCCACCCAACATTTGTCTGGCATCACGGCAAATGTTAGTGGCAATTTCGCAGGCGTTGCGTTTTGCCATGCTCACTTGCTGCGGTGTAACTTTTCCTTCGTTCATTAAAGTACCCAGGCGCCAGTTGAGTAATTGTGCTTTGGTAATTTCGGTAACCATCTCAGCCAATTTTTTTTGCTGCAGTTGAAAACCGCCAATGGGTTTACCAAACTGTATGCGCTCTTTACTGTAACGCAATGCAGTATCATAACAATCCATTGCCGCACCCACAGCACCCCATGCAATACCATAACGGGCTTTGGTTAAGCAGCCCAGCGGCCCTTTCAATCCTTTTACATTGGGTAAAATATTTTCTTTAGGCACTTTTACATTATCAAAAACCAATTCGCCGGTGGCGCTTGCACGCAGGCTCCACTTGCCATGTGTGGTGGGAGTGGTAAAACCTTCCATGCCCCGTTCTACAATTACGCCTTGTATTTCGTTTTGTTCATTACGTGCCCACACCACAGCCACCTGTGCAAAAGGTGCATTGCTAATCCACATTTTTGCACCATTTAAAATAACATGATCGCCGGCATCTTTAATATTGGTAAGCATTGAAGATGGGTCGCTGCCATGGTTAGGCTCTGTTAAACCAAAGCAACCCAGCCACTCGCCGCTGGCCAGCTTGGGTAAATATTTATTACGCTGTGCTTCGTTGCCATATTGATAAATAGGAAACATTACCAAACTGCCCTGTACACTTGCGGTGCTGCGTACGCCGCTGTCGCCTCTTTCTAACTCCTGCATCATTAATCCGTAGCTGATATAATCTATTCCGCCACAGCCATATTGTGCCGGCAGCGTTGGGCCAAACACACCCAGCTCACCCATTTGTTTTACAATTTGCTGAGGAAACTCAGCCCGCTGTGCATAGTCTTCTATAATGGGGCTTATTTCTTTTTTTACATAGTTGCGTACCGTATCTCTTATTAACCGGTGCTCTTCGGTTAACAGTTCATCTACATTAAAATAGTCGGGGCTTTGAAATAAATCTTGTGCCATAAAAAGTTAATCGTTGTTGTTTATGTATTACCGGCAAGGTGTTACAATAATATAACAGTAACAGGGCAAAGATAGTTTGTAATTTTTTTACGCAATCAACCTTAAACAATATGCAAACAAAACAGGCACCTTTTAAAAAAAGATGCCTGTTATTTGCTAAGCTTTAATTATTGTTTAAAAACCCAAACCAACTGCAAAGCCTTTTACTGTAAAGGGAAATGCTGCTATTTGTGTTGCAGCCCCAGAGGTAAGATTAATGGAATATATAAAATTATTGCTGCCTACTTTAATAATGGCATAGGCGGTATTGCTTGTGCCGCCAATATCAAAACCATTATCTGCTGTTGCATCAATGCCTAAGCTGCCCACTTCCACCAGTGTACCATTGTTAGGCGGAATTTGTGTGTATAATTTGTCGGTGGTAACATCAATATCAAATAATGTAGTGGTGGTGGCACCTGCAAAATTATTGGTGTATGCTGCGGCGCTTACATTGGTTACCCCAGGGTTTAATGGTAAATCCACTGCAGCAATATCACCAGTTAATGGGTTAAGCCGCAGGTTTTGGCCGGTGTTACTAACCACACGTATGCGGTCAACAGTAGGGTTAAAATCAAACCCAAAAGAAGTACCAACAAGCGGTGTTGTAAATGGTGCAGCACTTATTGCTGTTGCAGCACCTGTTGCCATATTTAAAGTATATAAACGGCTGGTGCTGCCCAGTGCAAACAACTGGCCGGTGGCAGGGCGCATATCAATACCTAAAATAGTTTCGCCGCTTTGCAGGCCGGTAATAATTTTTGATACTGGTGTGCTCATGTTACTAAAATTAAATGCCAGTAAATTATTGCTGCCATCAACAGCCCATGCAACAGGCATAGCAGGTATGGCAAGGCCGGTTAATACAGTACTTGTATTGCCTAAAGCAGTTGCTTTACCGGTATTTAAATTTATTTGATACAGTGTAGTGGCGGTACCATTGGCCATGCTTGCCAACGCAACTGTATTATC
>JAGVCC010000118.1 GCA_020059395.1 Chitinophagales bacterium
ATAACGGTTAATACTATACCCAAAATAGGGGCTGATGCCCAGCACTGTGCTGCCGTTAAAAAAAGAAGCAGTTACACTGCCCCCAGTAAATAAATTTTCGTTTTTGAAGAATTTTTTGTCTTTATCATCACCTTCCTCTTTTTCATATTGCGCTGTTGACGCAATGGCTACTACCAGAAAACATACACTAAAAAATATTTTTTTCATTACAAGAATATTTAAATGTCGAAAATTTTTCCACTGTTTAAAATATTATTAGGGTCAAATACTTTTTTGATGCCTTTCATAATAGAAAGGTTGGCTGCATCAAATACCACCTCCATATATTCTTTTTGCACCAGCCCCACACCATGCTCTCCACTAATAGTGCCACCCAATTTTTTTACCAAAGTAAATAATGCTTTAAGGGAAGGTACAATTTCAGGATTATTGAGGCTGTAAGGGCTGCCTTCTTTTTTTATGCGGATGTGCAGATTACCATCGCCGGCATGGCCGTAGCATACTGCATGAAAATTGTATTGCTCTCCCAAAGCTTTTACACCTTTTATTAAAGCAGGCAGTTCTGCCCTTGGCACTACTGTATCTTCTTCAATTGTATAGCCATCTAGTTTAACCGCTTCGGCCACTCGGCGGCGCAGTTTCCATAATGCTGCTTTTTGCTGTGTATCATCCGCAAAAAATATTTCTCCGCAGTTGTACTGCGTAAGCAATGTTCCAATGGCTTCCATTTCGCTCATCAAAGTTTCCATATGGTTACCATCCACCTCTATTATTAAATGTGCAGCAATATCATCTGTTACCGGAATCACATTATCCCCAATCATTTTACTTACAATTTTCAATGCATCTATTTCTACCAGCTCCAATGCGCTTGGTGTAAACCCTGCTCTAAAAATTGCACTTACTGCTTCACCTGCTTTTTCCAAATTTGCAAATGGCACCAGCATCAGCAAGTCATGCTTAGGATGTGGTAACAGTTTTAAAACAATTTTTGTTACAATACCCAATGTGCCCTCGCTGCCCACAATTAACTGCGTAAGGTTATAACCGGTTGAATTTTTTAACACGTTGGCACCCGTCCAAATAATTTCTCCGGTTGGCAGCACCACCTGTAAATTCAACACATAATCTTTAACCACACCATATTTAACTGCTTTGGGGCCGCCGCTGTTTGCCGAAATATTTCCACCAATAAAACAACTGCCCCGGCTGCTGGGGTCTGGTGGATAAAACAAACCTTTTTCTTTAACTGCATTTTGCAAAACTTCGGTAATTACACCTGGCTCTACCGTTACCTGCAGGTTGCGTTCATCAATTTCTAATATTTTATTAAAACGCTCCATGGAAATAAGCACACCGCCAAAATGTGGTAAAGCACCGCCAGCTAAACCTGTGCCGGCCCCTCTTGGTGTAACAGGAATTTTATACTCATTGCAGATTTTCATTATTTCGCTAATCTCTGCTGCTGTACGGGGCTTAATTACTACATCGGGTAAAAAGTGCAGATTTTCCGTTTCGTCGTGGTCATAATTTTTTAAATCTTCTTCCTTAAGCAATACATACTGTTCTCCGGCTATTTTTTTAAACAACCCAACACATACTTCGTACCAATTATTTTTTTCTGTTGCCTCCATGTAACATTATTTGTGTAAAAATCGTATAAAATGATGAGTTGATAAAATGAGAATACCAAAGCTGTAAACCTGCCGAAATGTTAAAATTTATTAACGGGCTTTGAAATGTAAAGTATCTGATTATTTTTGTTACGAAAATTTTCGTATAAACCATAAAACAAAATATAGCCATGAAACAATTTTTTAAAAAACACCAGAAAGCCATTTTGGCCACTACAGGCATTTTTGCCATTTGCACCATTTGCATGTCATTTCAAGACAGTCCTTTTATGCCGCAAAAATTAGGTGCCCAGCCGCCTATTTATTTAGAAGATACCACTAAGAAAAAAGCCTGCAAAGCCGAGATAGAAAAGGCTATGAAAGAAATGGAAAAAGCCATGCAGCAACTTTCTTTTGAGTTAAAAGAAATCGACTTGAGCCAGGTTACTGCACAAGTAAACAAGGCACTTAAGGAAGTTGATTTTGCAAAAATTGAAAAAGAGGTTAGTGAAAGTTTGAAACAAGTGGACTTAAGCAAGATTATGCAAGAGGTAAGTAACAGCCTTAAAGAAATTGATACTGAAAAAATAAACGCTGAAATAAAGCAGGCTATGAAAGAGGTGGACATGAACAAAATAAACAAAGAAATACAACAGGCGTTAAAAGAGGCACAGCATGAACTTAAAAATATTAATATTGATGAGATAAAAAGGGACCTTGAAAAAGCCAGACAAGAACTGCAAAAAAGCAAAGAGGAAATAAAAAAAAGCGATAAGCAAATAGAGATATAATTACGCCATAAGAAAAACTAAAATGCTGCAAACACAATTTGCAGCATTTTTATTTTAGAAAAATAACTGGCTTAATAAAACGCAGGGCATTGTGTTTGCCTGTCCTTGTTTTGCGGATACAGCCCTTTCTTAATAATGCTTATTTCGCTGGCGCCACGGTAATTATTAAAATTACGCAGTGTAGAAATGGTGGCATCATAACTGTAGGTAATCCGCAGGTTGTTTACTTCCACCCCTACCATTGGCGCCACAGCATCTCCCACACGGTAATATAGCCCGGCTATAAGTTGTTTTTCGCCATATTCACTCAGGTTGTAATTACCATTCATACCAAGCATCAGCTGCGCAGATTTTGCCTGCGTAGTAAAGTACACATTGGGGTTTATGATAACCCTGTCGTTCACCTTTAGCAGTGCATTTACAAAACCAATATGGCGCATAGGTATACGTCCCTGATTGGTAATATCATTAAAGAAAGTTTCTTTAGGCCTGTTTACATGGTGTATAGAGTAGCCGGCATTAATATAAATATTCTCTTGAGGAAAATATGCATAATTCATACCTGCCTGCACATCCAAATAACTTACATTATTATTTACCAAATTTACTGCTGTGGTGGGATTATCAAAAAACTTACCATCAAACTGATCAGGAAATTTTAGTTTAGAAGCATCAATACGTTTATTAGCCCAACCCACATTAAAGCCAGCACTTAACAAACTGCTTAAACCTAACTGTTGATGGTAGGCCAACGAACCGTAAACTTTTGTACTGCGTAAACTGCCGCTTCCGGCCACATCACTTAAAATAACACCCCCAATACCCAGCCAGCCTGTTTCTAATTTATCACGTAAAACCTGAGCATCTGCAAACAAACTTGTTGTTTTGTATGGCACTGTCATTACACTGCTCCACTGATTACGAAAGTTGCCGCCAATACGGTAATCAGCATCGGGCAAAAAACCTGTATTGGCCGGATTGGTGGTTAAGGGACTGTTGAAGAATTGAGAAAAATGCAAGTCCTGTGCATGCAACTGCAGTCCTATAATCAGTACACTGAATACTTGTATAAATCTGATATAGCTATTTTTAATTTTCAATTTTTGATATTTGACCGTTGCTTTTTTAAGATTTCTATTTTATCTCAACAATGATATATCGCCTGTTTTTCTTGCCTTTTTTCCATCTGTAAATTCTACATCGAGTGTATAGGTGTAAACATCCATTGGCTGCAGCTGGCCCTTAAATGTACCATCCCAGCCCTGGCGTACATCGTTACTGGTAAACACTACCTGCCCCCAGCGGTTGTAAATACGCCATGTCATTTTTCCAATACCAAAACCTTCCACCTTTACAACCCCATTATTATACCCATTGCCGCTAAAACGTCCTGGTGTAAAAGCGTTGGGCACATCAAACAGGGGTAGTATTAATGTTGGTAC
>JAGVCC010000317.1 GCA_020059395.1 Chitinophagales bacterium
AAAGGCAATTTAAAAGCACTTAAAATTGTTGACCTTGAGTGGACAGCAAGTGCGGATGGCCGTCCTGCCAGTTTTACTGAAAGACCCGGCAGTGAAAGGGAAATACCCTGCGAACTGGCTTTTTTAGCTATGGGCTTTTTACACCCGCAGCAAGAAGGTATGTTACAACAACTGGAAGTGGAACTGGACGAAAGAGGGAATGTAAAAGCAACTGAAAAAGGATATCAAACAAGCATACCCAAAATTTTTGTGGCGGGTGATATGCGCCGTGGCCAAAGCCTTGTGGTTTGGGCTATAAGCGAGGGCAGGGAGTGCGCCAGAAAGGTAGATGAGTTTTTAATGGGTTCATCTGTACTGGAGAGTAAAGACAGCTCTTTGCAATACGCAGCTTTTTAAACAAAGACTTTTTTAAATAACAAACACAAGAGCCGTTGCAATTGCAGCGGCTCTTGTGTTTAAAATGGTACTATACCAATTTTACAAATATTTTTGTACCTTTCTTTTGTGAAGCGCTTTTTAACCATATTTTGTTTTGCAACAATTGTAATTGCAGGTACAGAGCTGCACCAGTTGTTGAAACTGCCGGTGTTTATACAGCATTTTCATGAACACCAGCAAGAAGACAAGAATATATCGTTGATTCGCTTTATCATCATTCATTATTTTAGCGGCAATCCTAAAGACAGTGATTACAACCGTGATATGCAGTTGCCTTTTAAAACAACAGACTGCAGCAGCCTTGTTACACTTGCGGCGCCATCACATCCTTCTTTTACAAATGAAAGGCCGGTATTTTTTATAGAAAAGTATTATCCGACTTTAAAAAACAATACATTACTGTCAATCCATTTTTCAGATATTTGGCAGCCCCCACGTATTTCTTAATAAACCGTTTTTTAGTTTAATACACAGGTCAAATGCCTGTGTGTCCGTTTATTATTAAGAAAGAAAAATCATGCTTAACAGAATAATTGCATTTTCTGTCCGCAATAAACTTATTGTGGGCACAATGGTGCTTGCCCTTATAGCACTGGGAATTTATAATTTGAAAAAACTGCCCATAGATGCAGTGCCGGATATTACAGATAATCAGGTAATGGTTATTACATCTTCACCATCGCTGGGTGCTGCAGATATAGAACGGCTAATTACTTTTCCGGTTGAACAAGCCACTATAAACATACCCGGCATTATCTCTCAGCGTTCGTTTTCCCGTTTTGGTTTATCTGTTGTTACAATAGTATTTAACGATAATACAGATGTGTATTGGGCAAGGCAGCAGGTAAGCGAACGGCTGCTACAGGTGCAAAGCCAAATTCCTGTATCATTAGGCGTACCTTCTTTAGGGCCGGTTACAACAGGCCTGGGCGAAATATTTCAATACGTGGTAAAAGCAAAACCCGGGTACGAAGGTAAGTACGATGAAATGGAACTGCGTACAGTGCAAGACTGGATAATACGCCGCCAGTTGCTTACCACACCCGGCGTGGCAGATGTTAGCAGTTTTGGTGGTAAACTAAAGCAGTATGAAATTGGTGTTAACTACGATAAATTGAAATCGTATAATCTTACCATTGCTGATATTTTTTCTGCAATGGAAAAAAATAATCAAAATACCGGCGGTGCTTATATTGAAAAAGGCCCCACTGCACTTTTTATACGCAGCGAAGGTTTGGTGAAGAATACAGATGATATTAACAGCATACTGATAAAACGTTTGCCCGATGGCACACCCGTTACAATAAATAATGTTGCCGATGTAAAATTGGGTACAGCTACACGTTATGGGGCTGTATGTTATAATGATAACGGCGAAGTGGCTGGTGCTGTGGTAATGATGCTTAAAGGCGCTAACTCATCAAAAGTTATTGAAGATGTAAAAAATAAAATTACTGAAATTGAAAAAGCACTGCCGGAAGGTGTTGCCATAGAACCCTTTTTAGACCGTACAAAAATGGTAAACAATGCCATAAGCACTGTGCAAAAAAATTTGCTGGAAGGGGCATTAATAGTGGTGCTGGTGCTGGTACTTTTTTTAGGCAACCTGCGTGCAGGCATACTGGTGGCATCTGTAATTCCACTATCTATGTTTTTTGCCATTATTATGATGAACCTGTTTGGCGTAAGCGGTAACCTGATGAGTTTGGGAGCACTTGATTTTGGTTTGATAATAGACGGTGCGGTAATAATTGTAGAAGCTGTGATGCACCGCTTTCATCATAACAAACAGTTTAACGGCCTTAGTAAAATTAACCAGCAGCAAATGGATGAAGAGGTTAATCACTCCGCCGGTAAAATGATGAATGCGGCAGTATTTGGCCAAATAATTATACTCATTGTATACTTGCCCATTTTATCGCTGCAGGGTATAGAAGGCAAAATGTTTAAACCCATGGCACAAACAGTAGCTTTTGCCATTGCTGGTGCCTTTTTATTATCGCTTACATACATACCAATGATGAGTGCATTGGTGCTTAGTAAGAAAGTAAGTGTAAAAAAGAATTTATCCGAAAGGATGATGGCATGGCTTGAAAAAGTGTACAGCAGGGTATTGCTGTTTGTATTAAAAATTCCTGCCGTAATGCTTAGCACAGGCGCTGCTATGTTTATTGTATCAGTTTTTGTGTTGCTTTCATTAGGAGGGGAGTTTATTCCTAAACTGGAAGAAGGCGACTTTGCGGTAGATACAAGAGTCCTTACCGGAAGCTCTTTATCCACCACTATTAAATCAACACAACAGGCAGCACATGTTTTATTACAACGTTTTCCCGAAGTGGAAAAAGTGGTTACTAAAATTGGCAGCGGCGAAATACCTACTGACCCCATGCCCATAGAAGCATCAGATATGATGGTGGTGCTTAAACCAAAAAAAGACTGGACATCGGCTAAAACATTTGATGCGCTTGCAGAAAAAATGAGTAAAGCCCTAGAAGATGTGCCGGGTATTACAGCTGGCTTTCAGTTTCCGGTGCAAATGCGTTTTAATGAATTAATGACCGGAGGAAGGCAGGATGTTATTTGTAAAATTTTTGGAGAAGATATAGATACATTAGCAGTATACGCAGAAAAATTAGGCAGCATTGCCGCTTCTGTAAGCGGTGCAAAAGATATTTATGTAGAAACTGTTACCGGCCTGCCGCAAATTGTGGTTAATTATAACAGGGCGGCTTTATCTCAATTTGGGTTGTCTGTAACAGATGTAAATAACACCATTCAGTCCGCATTTGCTGGTGCCTCCAGCGGGCAGGTGTTTGAAAACGAACGCCGCTTTGATTTAGTGGTGCGGTTGAATACCGAAAGCCGGCAGGATATTAAAGATGTACAAAACCTTTTAATAGCCACACCAACTGGTGAGCAAATACCGCTGCAGCAAGTGGCAGATGTGCAAATAAAAACAGGCCCTAATCAAATACAGCGGGAAAATGCACAACGCCGCATTACAGTAGGCTTTAACGTACGTGGTAAAGATGTGCAAACAGTGGTGCAGCAATTGCAGGAAAAAATAAACAGCACCATCAAGCTGCCACCGGCTTATTACATTACTTATGGCGGCCAGTTTGAAAATTTAGTGGCTGCAAAAAAACGGTTAAGCATAGCTGTACCTGTTTCGTTACTGCTTATATTTTTTATGCTGTATCTGGCATTTAAGTCAGTAAAACAAGGGTTGTTAATTTTCTCCGCTATTCCATTATCTGCCATTGGCGGTGTACTTGCATTGTGGATGAGAGGAATGCCCTTCAGTATATCTGCCGGTATAGGTTTTATTGCATTATTTGGTGTAGCAGTGTTAAATGGTATTGTACTGATTACTGAATTTAATCAGTTGAAAAATGCCGGTGTAACAGCTGTAAAAGAAAGGGTAATGAAGGGAACCAAAATACGCCTGCGGCCGGTTTTAATGACGGCGGCTGTAGCATCGTTAGGTTTTATGCCTATGGCATTAAGCAATGGTGCCGGTGCCGAAGTGCAACGGCCTTTAGCCACGGTTGTTATTGGCGGTTTAATTACGGCTACATTGCTTACGCTGTTGCTGTTGCCGGTATTATACCTGTTTGTCGAAGGAGAGGCAGGCGGGTATAAATCCTCAATAAAAAAATCTAAAAAAATGAAATTTATTTTAAGCATTGTGTTATTGTTTACTGCGGGTGTTTTACAGGCGCAGCAAATAATATCTCTTTCTGCTGCGCAGGATAGTGCAATAAAACAAAACCCTGCAGTAACAGCAGCAAAATTAAAAACGTTGGCTGCAAAAAATACCGAAAGTACAGCGGCTGATATTGCACCTGCAGCTTTAACGGCAGAGTATGGAAAAGTAAACAGTTATTATACTGATGCAAAGCTGAGCTTTACGCAGCAGCTGTCATTTCCGGTGGTATATAAAAAGCAACGGGAGGTGTTGCAGGCACTTACACAAACACAGTTGCTGAATGAAACTGTGGTAAAAGCGGAACTAAAAAAACAGGTTACTGTATTATTTTATGAAATGCTGGTATTGCAGGAAAAAAAGAAACTGCTGCAACAGACAGACAGCGTGTACAATATTTTTTTTCAGCGGCAGGAGCAGCGGTTGAAAGCAGGCGATGCTAACATACTGGAAAAAACTGCGGCAGAAACTCAATTGCAGCAGGTAAGAAATCAGCTGGTTTTATTAAATGAAGATTATAAAGTATTGCAAATACAATTTGCTGCATTGCTTAATGCCGGTACTTTGTATGAACCTGTAAAAACCGGTATAAAATTTCTGTTGCCATCCACGCCGGGTGCTGAGGAGGTTGCTGCATTTCCTTCACTAAAAATAAAAGAACAGGAGCAGCAGACAGCCTTAAAGGAAGTTGATTATTTAAAAACTAAAAATTTACCGCAGTTTAATGCCGGTTATATCAATCAGTCGTTTGTAGGGGTGCAAAATATAAATGGGGTTGATAAAAGTTTTACTGCCGCTAACCGTTTTTCATCAGCTATGCTGGGTTTAAATATTCCTTTATTTAACAAAGCAAATAAAGCCCGTATTGCAGCCGGTAATGTTACAGCTTTAGCTTTACAGGCAGAATACAGCACACTGCTTAAACAACAGCAGGCTTTATTGCAAACACTGCTTGTAAAAAAACAAAAAAACGAAAGCCTGCTGCAGTACTATTTGCAAACAGCATTGCCACAGGCTAAAATTATTACCGATAATGCAAACCTTCAGTTTGCCAGTGGCACTATTAATTATTTAGAATGGATTATGCTTACCAATCAAACTGTAAGCATACGTACCGGATATATTAATGCTATAAACGAATGGAATATTACAGCCATTGAACTGAATGCTTATTTAAACAATTAAATTTTTTTAAAATGAAACTCAGGTATATAAAATTGATTTTTGTATTACTGGTGCTTACATCATGCGGCAGTAAAGAAAATGAAACTGTGCCAGCAGCTAAATCTGCTACTGATAATAATAATGTTGTAATGCTTACAGATGTACAAATAAAAACTGCCGGTATACAAACTGGTAAACCCACTATTGAAAATATGAGCAGCACCATTAAAGTAAATGGATTGGTGGATGTACCACCTCAAAATATGGTATCTGTAAGTTTTCCATTTGGTGGTTACTTAAAATCAACACATTTGCTGCCCGGTATGAAAGTGAGAAAGGGTGAATCAATAGCTGTTATGCAGGAGCAGTCTCTTATACAAATGCAACAGGAGTATCTGGTGTCCAAATCCAAAGTGTCTTATCTGCAAAAAGAATACGAACGGCAAAAAACTTTAAACGCCACAAAAACCAGCAGCGATAAAGTTTTTGAACAAATAAGTAACGAATATCAAATGGAAAGAGTGATTGTAAACAGCCTTAAAGAAAAATTGCTGATGGCTGGTATTAACCCTGCATCATTAACAGAAAACAAAATCAGCGGTTCGGTAAGCATTCATTCGCCAATTAACGGGTATGTGGCAGCTGTAAAAGTTAATATTGGCAAATATGTAAACCCGGCCGATGTGCTGTTTGAACTGATAAATCCAGAAGATATTCATCTGGCATTTAAAGTATTTGAAAAAGATTTACCCTATTTAAAAGAAGGACAAAAAGTAAAAGCACATCTGGTAAACAATACCACTAAAATTTACAACGCTGAAATTATTTTGATAAGTAAAAATTTAGATGAAAACAGGAGTGCGCTGGTACACTGTCATTTTCAAAACAGCAATCATGATTTATTGCCGGGCATGTTTTTAAATGCCGAAATTGAAACAACCAATGGTGCAGCAGTTACTGTACCCGATGATGGCATTGTTCGTTTTGAGGATAAGCACTACATATTTGTACAGCGCAGCACCACCCGTTTTGAACTGATGGAAGTAAAACCCGGCAACAGTATGAATGGCAAAACAGAAATAGCATCGGGCATTACAAATTTTGCAGAACAAACTATTGTTACGAAAAATGCTTACACATTACTTATGAAACTTAAAAACACTGCGGAAGAATAAAAATAAGAGGGTTTAAACAGGAGCTTTTGCAGCAAAATGGTCAATTTGCCCGTCTTGCACAATAAATGGTAATTTTAGGCATTAGTAATTAAAGCACTTTTGAACCACCCCCACAGATACCTTTTTTTAGCACTATTGTGTTTTGTGCATTCTGCTGTTGCACAAAAGCCTGTGGCATCCTCTAACCTTCGTAAAAAAATTATTGAGGTTAAAGCAATGATGGTAAAGTTAGATTCAAATAGTATTGTCCCTAACTCCGTAAGTATAGAAAATATTGCAGCCAGTAGTTATAAAATTGATGAGATAACTGCAACACTTACCTGGCTTGTTAAACCGGAACAACCATTTGTATGGGTAACTTACCGGGTGTTCCCTTTTAAACTAAATGCTATAGTAAGGGGATATAATTACGACAGTGTGCGGTATAACTTTTCGTTAGAGAGGCCGCAGGTATTTAAAATTAACGAAACACAGGGCAACCCCTTATTTGATTTTGGCACTGTAAAATCTGAAGGCAGTTTTACACGAGGCATTTCATTTGGGAACAGCCAGGATGCAGCTGTAAACTCTGGCCTTAACCTGCAGTTAAGTGGTTTTATTGGTGATAGTTTGGAGCTGAGTGCTGCTATTACAGATAATAATATTCCGGTACAACCAGAAGGTAACACACAAAACCTGCAGGATTTTGACCGGGTGTTTTTTCAGGTAAAGAAAAAAGGCTGGCAGGCAAATTTTGGGGATTTGGATATTCGCCAAAGCAAAAATTATTTTCTTAATTTTTACAAACGTTTGCAGGGTGTTTCTTTTTTAACAGAAAATAAAATAAGCAAAAATATAAACAACTCACTTTTGCTAAGTGGCGCTGTTGCAAAGGGAAAGTTCACCCGTAATTTTTTAACACCGGTTGAAGGTAATCAGGGGCCATACCGCCTGCAGGGCGCCAATGGCGAAGTATATTTTATTGTATTGGCCGGAACCGAACGGGTGTTTATAGACGGCCAGCTGATGCAGCGTGGCGAAGATCAGGATTACATCATCAATTACAATACTGCCGAAATTACATTTACCCAAAAAAATTTAATTACAAAAGATAAGCGTATTCAGATTGAATTTGAATACAGCGACCGTAACTTTTTAAACAGTCAGGTGTATATAACCGATGAAGTAAATTTTAACAACAGGCTTTCTGTAAGTGTGGGTGCCTTTAGTAATGCGGATGCTAAAAACTCCAGTGTTAACCAGGTGCTGGATGCTAAACAAAAACAATTTTTGGCTGATATTGGTGATGGTATTGATACTGCTTTTTATAAAAATGCTTCTGTAGATACTTTTGCCACCGACAAAATTTTGTATAAAAAAATTGATACAGTGTATAACGGCACCATACACGACTCCATTTTTGTTTTTAGTACTAATGCAGCCGACAGGCTTTTTAATTTATCTTTTACTTATGTTGGTGCCGGTAAAGGAAATTACCTGCCCTTGCAAAATGCAGTAAACGGAAAAGCATATTACTGGGTGTCGCCTGATGCAAATAATAAAAAAATGGGGGAGTGGGAGCCGGTAATTTTATTGGTAGCACCACGAAAGCAACAGCTGGTTTCACTGGCAGCCGAATATCAAATAAGTGCCAGCTCCAAAATAAAAACAGAGTTTGCAGTTAGTAATTACGATGTCAATCTTTTCTCTTCAAAAGATAAAGCCAATGATAAAGGACTTGCTGCCAAAGTGCAGTTTGAAAGCAATGCACGTAAGTGGAAGTTATTTAATAAACCTGTTTTATTAAGTACCAAAGCAGGGTATGAGTTTGTGGAAAAACTATTTAGGCCATTAGAGCGCCTGCGTAATGTGGAGTACCTGCGTGACTGGAGCCTGCCTTACGAAACTGAAAGGGCAGATGAGCACCTGGCCAATGCTGCTGTAAAAGTGGCTGACGCCAAAGGAAATTATTATGCATACGAAATAGTGCATTACAACCGCAGTGATAACTACAGTGGCTTCAGGCACCAGTTTGATAATGTAACTGCAGCAAAAGGCTGGAAATTTGCAAACACCATCAGCCTTACAAATACCAATACGCCGTTGCTTCAGGGCAGTTACCTGCGCCCAACAATAGATGTAAGTAAAACTTTTACCAAACTCAGCAGCTTGCAGGCTGGTGTAAATTACAGTAGTGAAAGCAACAGGCAGTACACTAAAATTTCAGATGCACTTACACCTTTTAGTTTTGCATTTAACATTTGGCAGGCGTATGTAAAATCAAATGCTTCAAAACTTAATAAATGGGGCGTTTCATATTTTACCCGTAACGACTGGTATCCGTTACTGAATAAACTGCAAATGGCGGACAGAAGCGACAACTATAATTTTTTTACAGAAATAAGAAAAAATGAAAACCGCCAACTGGCAGTAAATATTACTTACCGCAAACTGCATATAAAAAATGCGGCCATAACGCAGCAGCGTGCAGATGAAAGCCTGCTGGGCCGTGCCGATTACACCATGAGGGAATGGAAAGGTTTTTTAACAGGCAATGTATTATACGAACTGGGGGCAGGACAGGAGCAAAAGCGTGAGTTTACCTATTTTGAAGTGCCTGCAGGCCAGGGGGAATTTACATGGATAGATTATAACAGCAATGGTATAAAAGAATTGAACGAATTTGAAATTGCAGTTTTTCAAGATCAAAGGAAGTATGTTAAATTGTATACACCCGGCACTCAGTACATAAAAGCAAATTACGTACAGTTTAATTATAGCATTGGTTTGGCACCACGCTATATAATAAGCCCAAGGGCAAAAGGTTTTAAACAGTTGCTTTACCGCAGCAGCACCAGCAGCAGTTTGCAAATAAATAAAAAAGATGTTTCAACCGGTAAATTTCAGTTTAACCCCTTTACAAAAAAACTGGTTGACACTACATTGCTTGCACTGTATTCAGAACTGACAAATACATACTTTTTTAACCGTAACAGCATTAAATGGGGCTTTGATGTTACACATCATTTAAGCAACAGCAAGTCTTTACTGTCATACGGTTTTGAAAGCCGCAAGGCCAGAAACCTGGGTGGTAAAATACGCTGGAACCCTAGCCGCACCGTCAATACCTCTGTTGTATTACGGGATGCTAAAAACGAACTGAATACCAGTGGTTCTAAATTCAATAACCGTAATTATCAAATTACACTGCGAAAAGTGGAGCCTGCCATTGCATACGTTTATAAATCAAATTTCAGGGTTACGGTTAACTACAGTATAAACGAAAAGCAAAACCGGATTGACAGTATGGAGAAAGCCACCATTCATGAGCTGGGAGCCGAGTTACGGTACAGTATACTTGGCAACAGCACTCTCAATGCAAAATTTACTTTTAATCAAACAAATTTTAAAGCATACCCCGGCGCAGCCAATACCACGGTTGGTTATGTGCTGTTAGATGGGTTACTGCCCGGCAAAAATTATTTGTGGAATGTTGAATACACCCGCCGCCTGGCCGGTAATTTTGAACTTACTATACAGTACGAGGGAAGAAAGCCAGGCGAGGCAAGAACTGTGCATACCGGGCGGGCTAGTATACGGGCAATACTGTAACTGTTAGGATGTTTTTACAATGCCATTTTTTATAGCATATACAACAAGGCCCACAGTATTTTTTACGTTCATTTTTTCCAGTATTTTTAAACGATGGCCCTCAACGGTACGCACACTTATAAAAAGTTTATCTGCAATTTCTTTATTGGTCATCTCTGTACAAATAAAGGCTATAATTTCTTTTTCTCTTTCACTAAACTCTGTTTTTTCTGTTTTTCTATAGGGATTAAAACGGCTTTTGGCAATCATTTGTGTAAGCTTATGGCTGGTGGTTTTGCAATAGTAAGGATCGCCACTATACACAGTTTTAATGGCTTCTATTATCTGTTCTTTCCCGGCATTTTTTATTAAATAGCCAGTAGCACCTGCTTCAAGCATTTCAATAATCAGTTCATCGTCATCATACATCGACAGGCAAATAATCCCTTTATCAGGATACAGCGTGGTTATTTTTTTTGTGGCTTCAATGCCATCCATGACCGGCATTTTAATATCTGTAAGTATTACATCAGGGTTAAGGCTGCCTGTTAGCTCAAGCATTTCTCTGCCGTTTGCAGCCTCTCCAATTAAAATAATTTCTGGAAATTTAGAAAGCATGAGCTTAAATCCATCTCTGAAAATTTCATGGTCATCTGCAATCAATAATTTTATATCGGCTGTTGTGCTCATATTAAAGCGGTATTTCTATTTCAATTAATGTGCCTGCACCCGGCTGTGTATTTATAAGCAGATGGCCGCCCAGCAATTCTACCCGGCTGTGTATGCTAAGTAAGCCCAGCCCTTTGGCAATTTGTGTTTTTTCTAAGTAGTTAAATCCCACGCCATCATCTTTTGTTTTTACTAAAAGTGCTTTGTTGTTTTTTTGAATGCTGATGGTTAGTGTTGCTGCCCGGGAATGTTTAAAAGTGTTATGAATAATTTCCTGTAAAATACGATAGAGGTTTATTTCCCTTTCTGGCAAAAGATTGAAAAAGCAGGATTCAAAGCTAATGTTAAGAGGATGTAGTGGCTTAAGCTTTGTTATATATTCTTCGGTGGCATTAATAAAGCCTTTTCTCACCAGTGTATTGGGTAACAGGTTGTATGATATTTCTCTGAAGCGTTGTATAGCACTGTCAATTTGTGCACTGGATTTTTCAAGCACGGCACTTTCAGTTTCATCAGTGGGTTCCAAATGATTTATTTGCAGTTTAATGGCAGAAAGCAACGGCCCCAGTTCATCATGCAAATCATCAGCAATACGCTTGCGTTCGTTTTCAAGTGTGTTTATTTCTGCGGCAATACGTGCCTGCTGCCATTTTAAAATTTTTCTATGTTCTTTTATAAACGATATAACAAAGAACACTATAATTAATGCCACAATTAAAGCTGAAATCAGTACCACATTAAATAAATCACCTTGCATTTTATTTATTATTTAGAAACTGTGCTTCTTATCGTTTTTTGGTATTTTAAAAATAGCCAGGGTAAAGAAAAGGTAACACACGGCATTAACAAAGTGATGAATGACCCCAATGGCTTTTCCCTTTGGAGAGTCGGACATTGCGAAAAAATACAGCCCAAATATAAGCAGGGTAAAAGCATTGTAAATGATAGAAAAACTGCTGAACCAAAACCAGAAATTGTTTACCAGCTTATACTTTACAACCATGGTTTGCCTGGAAAGTATGTTTATAACAATAATAAGCATTACCAGCGACACAAAACACATGAGGTAGTAATACACTTTAAGTATATTATAGGCTTCATAAATGTAGTTAAACACTAAAATAGCAATGGCTGTAAATAACAGCCCCCGCATCATTTTTTCATTTATGTACCGGTTAATTTTTACAAAGTATAAAAAAAATGAAAGATTAAGCAGCATATATAAGTTTACCACTGGTAATGCATAAATAATATAGCCGTACTTTTTTGCAACATATAACACTGTTTCTAAAAGAACCGCAAAAACCATCATATATACCAATGGACGAAATTCAGGCTGCATCTTTTTATACCTGCAAATTCCGGCAATTGCAGGTAGCAAGCAAGTCATTGCCAACACATAGGTTACTTCTTCAGACATATTTTATTCAGCATTTACTCCTGTAAAACAACCTCAACACAATTTAAGGTAATTGTCCATACTCCGCTCCACCCAAAGCACCGTCACCGCTTTCCTCATCACCTGCAGCACTTTTTGCAACTGCACTTTTTGTGCCACAACAACCGCTGTTAGCTACATATAAATTACTATAGTCGGGCTGTATACCCACTAAAATTAAGTGTATCCTGCCGGCGCCATCAATTCCATACAATACACGTAAGCCAATCGATTTTTCGTTGCAAAGTATTTTCTTAACAATACAATTGTTAAAAGAAACGGAACTGCCTTTTAGAAAATCAGCAGCAGTTTTATCTAAGCCCAGCATACTGGCCATACTGTCTTTGCTAAAATTCAGGCTTTTTTTATACTCATCGTATTTCTTTGTCCATACTTCAATAGAATCTTTAGAAAGGAAATGGCATTTTTCAGCCAGTTGTTTTGCCTGTTCATTAGTTATTGTGCCAGTGTAGCCTTCACAATACTTTTTTTCTGTTTCGGTATTGCAGCTGCTAAGTGCCAATGGCACTACAAAAAATAGTACTGCAATAATTAAAATAGCTATTTGCTTCATGATTTTAGTTTTAAGGTTAATCAATCATCAAAGTAAAGTACAAAATCAAAATAAGCTAACAGGTATTTATACCTGTTTTATTTCGGGTGGTAAAGGCAGGTAAATTCAGTACTGCTACTGGCAAAACAGCATGATATTGTTTTCATTTTTGTGTAACAAGATGATTATCCTTCTAAATAAAAAAACCGTATTACCGCAAAAGGGTATTTGCCGAAATCCCTTCTTATTAAAAGTAGGCACAAATTTATAAAACACCTTTTTATGGCAAAAAGCACTGCAAAAAGTAAGTGGACCACAGCAGACATTAAAAACCACACCAAAAAAATTCTGGATGTGGTGGCTGGGTTTAAAAAAGAAAACAAGCTTCCTAATTTTACCGGGATTACCAGGGAAGAAATTGAAAAAAAATTTACCCGTGTTAACTCACCTATGATTGTTTCGCAAAGCTGGGGTGGTACCACACCCGGTGGTACAGTTAATTACAATGTTGGAATTTACAATCCCGATCCCACAACGGCCATTTGGCTATTTGTACATGTTTGGGTGGGCAGTGGTAATGTGGACCCCGTGCCCGGAACTTTTCTGCTGAATGCAGATACCCGTTTTCCAAGGCTTACGCAACCTGCACCACTTGGTTTTAGTTTAGCAGCAGGTGCCAGCACTACTTTATCATTCTCTTTAAAAGTACCCGCTGCAGTTGAAAAAACCGGTTATATAGGCAACAGTTGCCT
>JAGVCC010000361.1 GCA_020059395.1 Chitinophagales bacterium
AGTTGTTTAGACAAATGTAAACAGCTTTGGAGTATTTTTTAGCCCTCTCCGGCATGTTGCACCCACCCTCGCCTGTTTTTTAACCAGCTACTTATAAGCATTTTAATTGTAAGCCGGAGGTTGCAAACCACCTTGTGGCAAAGAAATTAGCCAAATGTCAACGGGTGAAGGTTAATTTTTTTTCTTAAATATACCTGTGTAGAAAAAACTGTCTTTTATAATTTTTTCTATCGCCTTTCTTTTAAATTCACTTGGACATTCAACTTTAAAATTAGCTTTATTAAAATAAACATAACCCAAACTTTTTAAAATAACTTCTGTATTTAAGACATAGGTATAGCTTTTGTGTCTCCACTCATGCTTGTAACTTGTGTCACTCAATGAAGTTTTTTCACTTAAAAAAGTATTTTCAATAGTAATTTTCTTAATGCTGGTGCGTAGTGCTTTTTTTATGGCGTTTAGTTTATATTTTTTTAATAATGTCTCCTTGTAATACAATATTACTTCTTTTGTTTTTTGCCCTTCTTTACTTCCATTACCACTAAAAATGAAAGGAGTTAAAATACTTATAGCTGCATCTATATTATTTAGGCCTACAAAACATTGTGCTTTTCTGAAATGCATATCTCTGATTTTATTAAATCTAGAGTGTAGCTCTGCATATAATTTGATCGAATCTAGAACTAAAAGTGCTTTATCATATTCCTTACTTCCAATAAAAGCATCTGCTAAGGCCAGTTGAACAAAATTTAATTCATTGACAACCCCAAGCTTTTTTATTGAATTTGTAAATTCATTTTTAGCGCTATCAAATTCCTTTTTCTTTAAAAACAACAATCCTTTTAAATAACTAAAGAAAAAGTCTTCTTGAAAAAGAGATGTACATTTATCAAATTCTAAATTTGCTTTTGCAAGGCTATCATCTTCTATTAATTTACTAATTGTGGAATAGCAAGCAAATTTTGCCGTATCTGTTTGTGAAAATGCAAAATTTAATGCAATTATTGTTGTTGCTATAAGAAAAAATGATTTCATATAAGGTAAATCTATGAATTTCCAAATCAAAAATCATAGACTTTTTTAGCCTCCGGTTGTCTTCCACACCCATCCGTTTAACAAGCAAAGCATAAGCTTTTTGTAAAAAAATTGTATGTTGTAGGTTGCAAACCACACGACGGCGAAGAACTTAGCGAAGCACCAACAGCGGAAAAAATAGCTTCAAGGTCTCTGGTTTTATTATTGTTGCTGTCGTAAATAGCAGCCCATGCGTTGTAGGCTTGTTGTACGTTCATGGTGAAGTTGTTTAGACAAATGTAAACAGCTTTACTTTACTTTTAAAACGGCTGCTGCTCTTTCGGCTGCGCCATTTTTGCATCTCTTGTATTTTTTTGTACCGCAATAGCCGCAAATACACTCAGTATAAAGCTCATGGCGTAAAATCCTTTTTCGCTTTTTTGCAAATCGGCGTTCCATAAACCAACCGTAAGCAGTACAATACATAAAATAGTGGTAAACCATGCAATGCCATAATACATGTTGGTTACGGGTATGCCTTCCAGCTGGTCACGTACTGCTTTTTGTACGCTAATGGCGGAGAAGAGGCCAAACATTAAAACGGTAAAGTAATAGCCTTTTTCATTCAGCAACATGTCGGCATTCCATAAGCCAATTAAAAAGGCCGTAATACCGGTGCATAATGCCAGCCAGCTTGCGCCAATAAAAGCCGCAGATGGTGGTTGTAGTTGTTTTTGTTCCATACATATTTTTTATGGAGCAAATCTATCAGCAGCCATGCAGCTGTTTTTTGACAAAAGTCAAAAAGCCAAAAAAGAAAAGTTAAAGCCTGCTGCGTATGCGGCTTAATGTTTCCTGGCTAATGCCCAGATAACTTGCCACGCAGCCCAGCGGCACCCGCTCTAAAATATGCGGTGTTTGGGTAAGCAGGTTTTCGTAACGCTCTGCTGCTGTTTTAAACTGTGCGTTTACAAAACGTTCTTCCAGCCTTATGTAATATTTTTCGTAGGCAATTCGCAGCAACCTTTCAATTTCCTGATGCTGGTTAAGCAGTGTCGTTAAATCATCTTTTGCAATGCTCCATAAAGTGCAGCTTTCCAGCAGCTGTATATTTTCCACCGCAGGTGTTTGCGTAATAAAACTATGAAAAGAGGTGACAAAATCATTTTCAAAACCAAACCAGTGTGTTATTTCTTTACCGTCTAAATTATAAAAGCCACGCAGTGCACCTTTTTCTACAAAGTATAAATGGCGGCAGGTGTTATCATGCTGCAGCAACAGTTCGTTTTTTGGCAGCTGTTTTTGAGTAAAACAATTGTACAAAGCCTCCTGTGCATCTTGGCCAAGCGGATAAAATTTTTTTATATGCTGCAGTAAAGCTTCCATTTTTTAAGCAGCCTAAAGATACTGTAGATTTTACATGTTGCTACGTAATGAGAACTCCGGATGCAATAAAATTATAGCAAGAGGTAACACCTCTTATAACAGGCTTTTAAGGGAGAAATAATTTTAAAAGAGGTGTCACCTCTTTTAAATGCCGCTGCAATTTTAATATGTAAATAAAAATTCCTGTTGTTTATCAGTATGACAACAACAGGAATTTTTTATGGTGCTTGCGTATTATTTTTTAATCGGTAAACTTACCGCCGGCATTTATCCAGTCTGTAATTTTTTGCCTTTCGCCTGCAGGCATTAAACCTATTGGAGGCATTGCCGACGGGCTGGCATCTACCGCCCTTGCTTTAATACGGTCTTTATTGGTAACAATGTTGCAATCTACTGTCCAGTTCATGCCTCCGTTGGCAGTAGTACCATTATGGCAACTGTTACAATTGTTTTGCAATACCGTTTTTACTGCCGTAAATAACGGCCCCGCTGGTAAATTATTTACATTGGTTACAGTACTGTTGCCTGTGCAGCCGTTAGCGTCTTTTGCGGTAATGGTGTAACTGCCCACACCCAAATTTAAAAATGCAGAACCGCTTTGAAAGGGCCCGCTGTTTATACTGTAAGTATATGGTGTGGCACCGCCGCTTGCAGCCGCAGTAATACTGCCAGTGTTTGTTATGGCGCATGGGGTATTATTAACCACATTATTATTAACGCCAATTGTAACACCGGCACATGGGTTTGGGTTGGTTAACGTAAAGCCCAATGAGCCTGTGCAGCCTGCAGCACTTTTTGCAGTAACAGTATAACTGCCAGCCGCCAGCCCTGTAAAATTTCCCGATGATTGAAAAGCACCACTGTTTAAACTAAATGTATATGGCGCAGTGCCGCCGCTTGCTGTTGCACTAATGCTGCCATTGCTGCCGCCAGATGTAGTGGGATTGGTGCTGGTGCCACCAACTGTTATGGTAACGCCGGTACAGGGATCGGTTAAGGTAAAGGTTGCACTGCCTGTGCAACCGGCACTGCTTTTTGCTGTAACCGTATAGGTGCCGGCAGCAAGATTATTAAAACTGCCAGTTGATTGAAACGTACCATTGTTTAAGCTGTAGGTAAACCCTGTACCGCCGCTGCCTGTTGCATTAATACTGCCATTGGTGCCACCGCCTGTTGTTGGATTAGTGGTGCTGCCAGATACTGTAATAGTAATACCTGTGCAGGGGTTAGGGGGGGCTGCTACCGTTACTGTTGTGCTGCCTGTGCAGCCATCATTGTTTTTTGCTGCAATTGTATAATTGCCTGCGGCCAACCCGGTAAAACTACCCGAAGCCTGAAAGCTGCCGCCATTAATACTGTAGGTAAAAGAACTGCCGCCTCCTGAGGCACTGGCTGTAATGCTGCCATTGGTGCCGCCCACTGTACTGGGGCTTGTAGGTGTTGCAGCTACTGATATGGTGATGCCGGCACATGGGTCTGGCGGCGGGGTGTTGCCGCCTTTATCGCCGCATGAAAATGCAATGATAAGCGTACTCATCAATGCCAATAAATTTGTTTTAAAGGAGTAAATTTTTTGCATAAGCAGGTTGTTTTTAACTGTAATCGTTAATAAAACCTGCAGTGGTTGCCTGTGGGGAATAAAAATGTAAAAGTAAAAATTGCAGGTATTAACCAATTGCTTTACAAACCACGCTTAAGAAAAACAATAGAGCGGCAATAAGCATACAAATAAATATATAGCCGCTGCTGATAAATACCCCTAATTGAATGTAACGGTAAAATTGCAGCCTGCGTTTATAAAACAATGAAAATATGAATACAAAAAAATACAGTAAACCGGTAGGTAAAATAAACCATGCACTGTTGTATAAAAAAATATTTTTAGTGTTGGGTGCAAAAGGTTGAAGTAAATCTCCGTTTAATAATAACAGCAGCAGCAATGGGTAAGCGGCCGCAGCATACGCAGCCTTTAGTAAAATACTTACAGTATCTGTTTTTTTATTTAAAGATATTTTACCCAAAATAAAATGAAGGCTTAAGAGCAAAGTGCCAAACGCAATATAACTGAGCAGGTACAGCGGTTCGTAATTTATTTTGCCATTGTATGCCCAGTTATTAAACAGCATCAAAAAATCTTTGCAAATGGTAAAAAAATGTACCACAGTCATCCATATTAAAACAAGGGCCTGTAAAAACAACGGAATAAAATAAACAGCTTTTAATGCAGCCCCAAAAGTAGCTTTACGTGCCTATTTGGTTAAAAGGCTGTTTACAATAAAAAAGCGGATGTAAAAAAATACGGCGGTGATAATTATGGTGTATAGCAGCATCATAACATTAAAACCTTGCAACAACTTTTACATTTACCAGCCTTGGTGTTAAGCGGTTGGGTATGCTGTAAATGGTGTTGCTAAAATCTTTTACCTGCTGGTAACTGATGGTGTTGGGTTTGTCAATAATATTAAACACTTCCAGGCTTGCCCATACATTTTGAAAATTTTTAAAAGGGCTGTGGCTGCGGCGCTGGCTTTTTTCGGTAAGCAGCTGTACACTAAAGCCAATATCAACCCGTATATATGGGTCTATAATAAGTGCATTGCGCCAGCGTACACTATTAGGAATATTAAACGGCATGTTGGTGCCGTAAATAGTGCTTACATGCACTTTAAAATTTTTGTTGGTGGGCAGGTAATCTTCTAAGTAAAGGCCTACGGTTAAAAAACGGTCTGTAGGGCGGCGCAGCCAGCCCAAATTTGTTTTAATACTGTCAGCCGGTGTTTGGTCTGCAGTTTGCGCATTTATAATTTCTCCTGCTGCATTTTTATACTGGTAATAAAAATCATTGTCTAAATTTTCACGGGTACGCATAAAACCAATGCTAAACCAGCTTTCTGCATCTTTAACCAGTTCTCCAAATAATCTTGCTTCAACACCTGCGGCATAGGCTTTGGCATTGTTGTTAGCCGCATAGCGAATCTTTACATTTTCCACATCATACACATCCACATCCGTCATGTGTTTATAATACGCCTCAGTAGTTAAGCGAAAGGGGCGGCCGCCCAGCCCGGCAAAATTATAATCCATACCGGCCACAAACTGGTAACTTTTTTGTGCCTGCACCTGGGTGTTTAACGTGCCGTCATAGCGCCGCAGCTCCCTGTAAAATGGTGGCTGGTGGTAAGTACCTGCTGCAAGTTTTAGTACCACATCATTTTCCCATTGTGGTTTTATGCTTACCTGCATACGTGGACTTAATAAAAATTGTTTGCTTTGTGTGTTGTAGTTGTAACGTATGCCAGCCTGCAGTGTAACATCTTTACCATTACTGCCCAGCCTTATATTATCCTGTACATAGCCACTAAATTTTTGTACAGATAAACTGGCAATACTGTTATAAGTTTTAAACAAATTAAAATTTGGCGGCCTGTAGGGCAGGCTGTAACCGGCACTGTCTTGATATTCCCATTCGTTTAGTTTGTCGATAATATTTGTTTGCTCAATACTGTTTCCAAACTGAATAAAATGTTTGCGGTGGTCAATGCTGCCTTTTAATGTGGCGTTGTACACTTCAATATCTAAACTGTTGCGGCCATAATTTTGGTAATAACCTGCACCCAGCGGATTAGTAATTTGCCCGAAAGTACTGCTGCTGCGGTCGAAATCACGGTCGCCAAAAAGATAGCTGGCAGCAATATCAAAGTTTTCGTTTTCTTTATTTTCAAAGCGGCTTACCATCCACTTTAGTTTTAATTTTTTTGTGGGATTGTACAGCATGCTTAACCCAATCATGCTGGTACTGTAGCCATCACGTTCCTGGCCTTCAAACGCAATATCCAAACCTAAATTAGCAGTAAACAGCGGGGAAAAAACAGAAGTGGTTTTTTGTGCCGATTGCGGAAAGAAAGTAAACTTGGTGGCGGATACATTGCCTAACATTTCCAGCTGCCATTTTTCATTTACCTTATACGTTACAAAAGCCTGTATGTCGCCAGATGAAGGAATATAAGAACCCACTGTTTCCTGACTGCTTAATAAATTTCGGTTGCTTTTATTACGTACCCCAATTAAGTAAGTAACATTTTGTTTTTTATTGCTGCCTTCAAAATGAAAACCCTGTTCCAGCAAACTGATGTATGCTGAGCCGCCAAATGCTTTGGGTTTTTTATACTGAATGTCAAGCACACTGCTCATCTTATCTCCATATTTTGCCTGAAATCCACCATTGTAAAAACTTACATTTTTTGCCAGCTCAGGGTTAATAAAACTTAAGCCTTCCTGCTGACCGCTGCGTACTAAATAGGGGCGAAAAATTTCAAAGTCGTTTATGTACATAAGGTTTTCATCGTAGTTGCCACCACGTACGCTAAATTGTGAGGTAAGTTCGTTATTGCTGCCCACCAGTGTTTTAATTAAGCCCTCAATGCCGCCAACAGTACTGGGCATGGTAATGGCATTTTTAGGGTTAATGCGTACCAAGCCGGCTTCTTTACGCAGGGCATCGTCTGTTACTGTAATGGTTTCAAGTATTTTGCCACCACGTTCCATTTTAATGGTTACGTTTTCATTTTCACTATCGCTTAAATAAAAATTTTTTTGCACCTCATTATATCCGGTATGGGAAAAAATAAGGGCAAACGCTTTGCCAGCAGGTACTTTAATACTAAAAGTGCCACTATCGTTTGTAACCGTGCCAGTAGTTTTACCCAATATCGTTATCGAAACTTTTGTAAGGGGCTTGTCGTTTTCGTCAAGCACTGTACCGCTTATAGCAGCCTGTTTTTTTTTGGCAACAGCAGTAAAGCACATAAGGGTTAGCAACCATGCTAAAGCTATCTTCATACAATGAAGATAAATATTTTATTGTGATTGAAGGTTTGCAAAACGAAGGCGCTTAATTATGTGCAATATGAGTTACATAAATGCCCATTCGGGCAGCATGGTAATTGTAGTTTGATGGCATGCTGCAATTAATTGATTCTGCAGTAAACTTCTGGTTTTGTTTTTAGATACAGCAAATGGAGGCCTTATTAATTTCATTTGGTTATGTAACTGTTTTCAGAATGAGATACTGCTGCTCATGTTTAAAAATCTTATCTTCAGCAACACAAAATAATTGCTGCTGTTATGACCATTATTACCTGGAACTGCAATATGGCTTTTAGAAAAAAAGCCAACATTATTTTGCAGCATCAGCCAGATATATTGGTGGTGCAGGAATGTGAGCACCCCGATAAAATAAATTTTACCACTCACCAACAACAGCCAACAGGTATATGCTGGTTTGGAGATAATAAAAATAAAGGCGTAGGTATTTTTTGTTACAATGGGTTTACCTGCCAACTGCACAAAGCACATATCCCGGCATTAAAATATATAGCACCCGTAAAAATTAAAAATGGCAGCAGCAGTTTTATGCTGTATGCAGTTTGGGCAAACAATCCGCAGGATAAAGACGGTGCCTATGTAACCCAAATATGGAAAGCACTGGCGCATTACAAAAGGCTTATACGCAAAGCCAATACCATTTTTGCAGGAGACTTTAACAGTAACACCATTTGGGATAAGCCACGCCGTGAAGGTAACCACAGCACTGTGGTGCAGCAACTGGCAAAAAAGGGAATTGGCAGTACGTACCACAAATATTTTAATCAGCAGCAGGGAAAAGAAGCACACCCCACCTGGTTTTTGCACCGCAATGCACAAAAGCCCTATCACTTAGATTATTGTTTTGCTTCTGATAATCTGCTGCAAAACTTACATAATGTTGAGATTGGTGCTGCTGCATTTTGGCTGCAGTACAGCGATCATATGCCGGTTATAAGCAGGTTTCATCAAATGCATACATAGTACAGCAGTACTTTATGGCAAACAGATATTTCTGGTATACGCAAGCGGAGAGATAAAATGTTATTCTTTAATTACGGTAACATCACTAAAAAAACCTTCTGTACCCACATCAACAAATAAACCTATTGCGCCAGATAAATTTTCCCCATGCTTTAAATCATTTACAATTAAACATGGTTGCTTACTGTTGTTTAAAAACAATTTTGCCTGTTTATCTTTTACAATAATCTTCATTTGTATCCATTCGTTTAGCCCCATATCTGCATACGACTCATACATTTCAGGGCTTTCTTTACGTAAGCGGTTAAATTTAAAATTGGGGTAAGAGAAATATTGCACAGAATGATTACGGCGTACCTGTTCTTCAGCCCTTCCGTTTGTTGGGCGAATGTAAATGCACTCAAACTTTGTTTTTGTATCATTAATACGGAATGCAATGCCAATAAAACCACGGTCGGTGGGGGAGGCTGTTTTTAACAGGCGGCTTAATACATTTACTTTAATGGTGCCGTTTTTAAAGTCAATATTTTTTATATGAGCAAATGTGGGTTCATCAATATCTTTTACAGCGGTGTCTTTAACCACCCTTACAGCTTTTTTACCTTTTACGGTTTCAAAGCTTATGGCCACTTTGCTGGTATCTGTTGTTTCATTGCTAAGTGTAATAGTTTGTGCATATAAATTTGAGCACAACAGAAAAACGGGCAGTAGAAACAGTTGCATTTTATTTACCATTGCTGAATTATTATGCCTAATTGCTTATCCATTATTGCAAACTCCTTAGCGCCCCATGGGCGGAGTGTAATTTCTTTAAGGTTAGGATGAAGAAATTCAGGATGAGAAGTGCTGACTTGTTTGTAAACCTCCTCAATATTTGCAGTTACCAGCCTGAATTCCGGATTATGCTCTTTAGCAAGTGCAGCATTTTGAAAAAGGTTGATACGCAGGCCGTTTTTTTCCAGCACACAAAATGGCCGGGCAGATTTTATTTCACTGTGCCCTATTTCAAAGCCTAAACAGTCAACAAAAATTTTCAACCCATCTGCAATGTCAGTATAAAAAATATTGGGCACCAGTTTTTCAAAATTCATGGTTACTAATTTTTATTTTGTCTGAAAATATTGCTGCTATTGCAGTTACCTTTTTGTACAACCCTTATTTAAGTTTAAGTGGCTAAAATATGCACCATTACATATTTTAGCCACTGCAGTACATCAACTGTAGAAAAGCGTTACTTCATAGAATGCAACGCAACCCTGTTGCCTTCTGTGTCAATAAAAATCGCCATAAACCCATTTGGGCCAATGGAGGTTTTTGGCATTAAAACTTTTCCTCCGGCGGCTTCAATTTTTGCTAAAGGAATGTCCAAATCGTCACCTCCATTAAGGTAAACAATTGTACCCGTTGCTGAAGGGGTAAATCCATCGCCTTGCACAAGGCCGCCACCTACACCATTTTGCATATCCGAGGGCAGCATTCCATATCTTCCACCGGGAAATGGCATTTCCATTATTGGGGCACCATACAGTGTTTCATAAAATTTTTTAGCTCTTTCAAAATCTGCTACAGGAATTTCGAACCAGTTAATTGCATTTGTCATGGTTGTATTTTTTAGGAGCTAAATGTATGAATTTAGTTTTATTGCTTTAAGACTTAAATGTTATTTTTTCAACTGGAGCGGTGATTTTTAATGGCTAATTATATAAACGGTAACAGTATTCCTATCAGTACTTCTTTAATACAAGTATCTTTAGTTAAAATAAGGAATGAAAATTAAAATAGCTGCTGCAATTTATTTAACCATTTTAGCAAGCTGTGTTTTTGCACAACTGCCTGTAAAAAAGTTTTTTAACAGCAAAGATTCTGTATATGGATTTTATACAGTTATTGAACCGCTGCAAAAAAAGCCAGCAACATTATTAGTGCTGCTGGATGGATACGGCGGTAATGCCACCAATTTTTTAGCTGAAACCTCCATTGATGAAGCAGCGTATAAAAACAACCTGCTTACCGTATGTGTGCCCACCAGTACCCGGCTTTACGCAGACAGTCCCATTATAAATCTGCTGGATAAAGTAATTGCAGACATGCTTACTGCCTATAAAATATCCAATACAAGAGTGGTAATGGGCGGCTTTTCTTCCGGCGGCACTATTTTACTGCGCTATGCAGAGCTGTGCTATGAAAACCCTGCTGCACATGCAGCTGTACCTAAAATGCTTTTTACCGGCGACTCACCCATTGACCTTGCAGGATTATACCGTTCCTCACACAGGGAGTTACAGAAAAATTTTAATGGCTGGTGGCTGGATGAAGCAAGAATGATTATTGACAGATTAGGCAATGAAGCTGGTGACC
>JAGVCC010000305.1 GCA_020059395.1 Chitinophagales bacterium
ACCAAAAGGTATGTACTGCTGCTGAGCGGCCGCAGCGAATTAATGAGCAACCACCCTGTAGACAGCCTGTCTATTTCTATGAGGGAAAAAATTGTGCTGCCACTGCTTAGCATACAGCAGTACGCCATTAACAAAATACGGCTGATGGAAGAAAAAATGATTGACAGCCCCGTAAAAGAAAGCTATAAAAAACTCATCATCCGCACATCGTTTGGTATTATAAATGCGGGGAGGAATTCGGCGTAGTTTTTTTGGGACGGACGTTTGTTTTTTAATTGGGCAGATATGGCACAGTTTACATAGAAAAACTAAGGGCTCCGTTCAAAGGGGCGAATTACTATTAGGCTTTTATTGCAGCAGAGATTGCAGCTGATGGCTTGTGAGGACATGAGCCAAGGCGGCGGATTTAATCCTTTTTTTACATTCGTTTCAAATACACAATACCATTAAGCCTTTATTTAAACGTATTGATAAACATCTTTTTAAACAGGGGCTTTGTAAATCCTTTTAATTTTTTGCATATTTTTAAATATGCTAACTATTACGCTTAAGCCATTACAGCACCGCAATACAGAATGCCTGGGCATTTATTTTACCAGCAACCTTCAAATAACCAAAAGTATAAAAACCCTTAAAGGCGTAAAATGGAGCCACTCAAATAAATGCTGGTATGTTTTACTTACCGCAGATAATTATACCTCAATTTGCACTGCCATCGGCAATATTGCCCAGGTTAATAACACGGCTTTAAGAGAATATCTTGAAAAGAAAAAAGCAACTTCAACTGCTTTACCTGCTGCAAAAAAAATTACAGAAACAAAAAAGCCTGTAAGCGCATACCGGCTTCAAAACATCAGTAAAAATAATGTGCAGGCATTAGCACAATTTTTACAGCAGCTGCATTTAAAAAGTTATAGTACCAGCACCATACGCACCTACCAAAACGAATTTTGCCAACTGCTGCAAACCATAAAAAATACCGATGTAAATACCCTAACCCCCAATCACTTAAAACGCTATATGGTGTACGCCATGCAAACAGAAGGCATTAGTGAAAATACCGCACACAGCAGGCTGAATGCACTAAAGTTTTATTTTGAACAGGTACTGGGCCGGGAAAAATTTTTTTGGGAAATACCAAGGCCAAAAAAGAAACAACAATTGCCAAAAGTAATAAGTGAAGAAAAAATATTAGCCGGTTTGCTTGAAGTTAAAAACATTAAGCACAGAACTATATTGCTGTTAGCATACAGTGCCGGTTTAAGGGTAAGCGAAGTAATCAGTTTAAAAATTACTGACATCAACAGCGACAGGATGCAGATAACCATTAATGAGGCTAAAGGTAAAAAGGACAGGGTAGTTACCTTAAGCCCTGCCATTTTGAAGTTACTAAGGGAATATTACAAAATATATGAGCCCCAAACCTGGTTATTTGAAGGGCAGTACAGCGGCGAACATTACAGCAGCCGTTCGGCTCAGCAAATATTTAAGGAAGCTTATCAAAATCTGGGGCTTCCTCCCCAATGTTCTTTTCACAGCCTAAGACATAGCTATGCCACACATTTGCTGGAAAATGGCACTGATATTACCTATATACAAAAACTGCTGGGCCATAGCGACATTAAAACAACGCTGCGTTACACACAAGTAAGCAACCGGGATATTAGTAAAATAGAGAGCCCTTTAGATAAGATTATTAGAAAAAAGGGGGGTTAAAAACTTGCGTTTTTTGTATTGTTGATACATTAAACAATATTTTATACGAAAAAAAACTTTCGTATAAAATATTGTTCTTTATATATAACTTTATAAATCAAACTTATAGAAAAGGCAGGTTTTGAACTTGCGTATATTTATGAGTTGGCAGTAATACCTAACCAAATTATCGTTGCAATTAATGGGTGGACAAAGTGATGGTGGATGGTTTGTACTTCTTTAGGGTTGGGTTGTGGGGTTGGACGGTAAGGGTGCTTTTTGGTAGGCCAGTTGTTATATATTGGACACCTTAAAATAAATTATAAAAAATGAAAGAACTTACAGAAAACGATTTAACAAAAATAAAATGGGTGGACATGGTAATCAGAAAAATACCAACAGGTGATTACGCATTAATTTTTGTGTTTGAAACAGAGGATAATGCGAATATTTTTTTAGATATTATTCACGATAACCCATTTTACTTAAAAGCAGAAGTAAACAAAGACCGTAAATATTTCTTGACTTTTGATTTTAAAAACTCCGACTATTGTATCCAATACCCCACTAACAAGACGGAAAAAGATGAAATTGATTATAAACTTTTTAAAACAGAAAATATAAAATGTGTTACGGCTGGTACTTTACCAACTAAATTGGAGAACGGAGAGGTGAGGCGGTGGGTGAGTAAACGGCTATACACTTTAGGGGACAAGATTGCTTTAAATTAGATTTATGTAAAACTTTTATAGTTACAGGAATTACACCGTTCTTTTTTTGTTCAGTTATAATCCAACCTGTTTTTGTACTAACAAAAGACAAAACATTAAAACGAACCAGTTTTTTGTATTAAGACATTTCGTTTTGACAATGAAAGTAGTGAATTGCACTACTGCCAACATGGGGTTTGCCGCAAGGCTGGCAGGACGTTGTTAACTTCAACAACAAATTGTCTCGTCCTGAAATAGGTTTACACAAAAAAGTAAACTTATGGACATTAAAAAACAAGCGGTTTATGAATACCTCACACTGGGATTCACTTACCGGC
>JAGVCC010000262.1 GCA_020059395.1 Chitinophagales bacterium
AAAATGTGTAAGAAAGTACAACAGTTTAGATCAATTAAATTATTGCTCAGCAAAACCACAAAAAAGTTGTGTTTTTGCTTGTTTTTTTACACATGTTACTTGCAGTGCATGTAGTAATGTCGCATTTAATTTTTTATCTACTACCAAATGCTCTTGTCATACCCATAATAATAGCATCTAATAAACTTGGTTGTTTTAATGCTGCATCTAAATCGGTTTTAATTTTTTCTACATCTCTTAATTGGTCTTCAAAAACAGATTGCATTTCTTGTCCAAATTCTTTTTTCTGTAGGTCAAGGCTCATTTGTCTTACATATCTTATTTTGTCGTTGGCATACTCTTTAATATACTCTAAGAGTTGATAAGTGTGTGATATCAAAGTTTGACAATCACTACGTTTGTAATTTTTTAAACAGTTTGCTAACTCTTTTATTTTTATATTAAAAATACCCACTTGTTTTCTTGCTTTTGTATCGGCTTCTATAATCCATTGCACTTCTCTTACATTGCTTGTAATACCTTGAAGTTTACCATCACCTATATTGCCTCCTACATTATTATTGGCAACATCACTTAAGTTTTGTACATCCGTATTGTTTGTTTCTGCATCAGCTACAATTTTAGCTAGTTGTGTTTTAGTAGCACTATGCTCCGGGTTGGTACCAAGTGTTTTGCTGTTGTTAAAATAATTGCTCAATGACTTTGCTACTTTTAAAAATTCGGCAGTCTTAATTTTATAGTTGTCAAGGCAACCACCAGGGCAGTTACCCTTGTTGTTGTAAAGGTTTTTTGCTTTTTCATAATTAGTAGCTAGCTCACTAAGATTGGCCAGCATCTTTTTGTATTGCTTTACTTCGGCTGTTGCCAGCTCTGTATAGCTCATACCTTTTTGAGCAATTATAACATCGTTTCTTCTATAAATTTTTGCGTAACCAAGTGGAAGAAGCGATTTGCCCTGATTATCAACAACGCCAATGTTCCCTGCTTTTTGTATGTCAAATAATTGAGCTTTTTTCCCTTCTGCAATGAGGTAACCTTGACTATAGATAGCGTCGTACTCCGATGGTAATAGAATTTTACCCTCAGTGTTTGTAAGACTCCATTTTGTATCTTTTTTTATAGTGACCAGATTTGGTAGATAAAAATAAACATCATCTTTATCAGCTGGTACAAGTATTTTACCTGAAATATCTATAAGGCCATACTTACCATTTTGTTTGAACTTATAAAGATTATTGGCTTGATAATATAAAAAGTCATAAGGACCGGGTAATATTTTTTCGCCTTTTGTATTGATTAGCCAGTATTTATTATCCTGCCTTATAACAATGGTGTTGTTAGGTTGCACCTCACAATTATCGGTTATAGAGTAAGATTCTTTATTATATTGAAATGGAATTACTTCTAATCCAGTTTTAGTAACCACACCAATTTTTCCATTTTTTACAACGTCCACCAACCCATTGTGCATTTTACGCCCAACACTTTCAAATTCAAAGGCACTCTCTTGTTTAAATGCGTTATCAAAAAAAGCAAATTTGCCGTCGGTGTTTCGAAATGCAAATACTTTTTCTGATTCATAATACTCGTAATCACTATAATTGCCAATTTTGGAAAAAACACCAGAAGGCGTAATTAAACCAAGTACTTTTGATTGTTCTTCTTTGTCATAATAATTAGTTAATAAACCCCCATTTATTAATTTGTCGTAACTTTTAAATCCGTCTTTATTGACCGACATTGGAAATATCCATTTGCTGTTTTTAGTATCAAATACTCCAGACAAACCTTTGCTTTTTATTTGTACCATCTCCTTATGAAGGTATTCCATTTCCTCATACTGCTCATTGGCAAACCATTGTTTTCCCGTTTTATCTAACAATACTTTATAATCATTTCCACTACTATTTTTTAATGTAGCAATTGCGTAGCCGTATTCAAAATCGGTAACATTGTCAAATTGCTCTGCAACGGCTAATTCGCCTTTTGTATTTACAAAACCGATTTTATTATCACTCATTACTATTGCTAATCCATTGTAAAAGGCATTAATGTATTTGTATTTAAAAGGCACAACGGTTTTGCCAAGGCTATCTAAAGCTCCACATTTTCCATCTAAGCAAAGAGGTACAATACCTTCGTTAAATTTATTGTAAGAGTCTAAAACTTCCATTGTATTGTTTCTATTGAAGTATACTCTTTTAACAGGTGTGTATTTTACTGGTATTACTAAATTGCCGCTGGTATTTACAAACCCAATTTTACTGCCAGCCATTATAGGTGCAGGAGCATAATTACTTTTATCAATGCTAAAATTATCCTCTAGTTTAAATTCGCCGGTATGATTGCCCAACATTTTACCAGCATTGTTCAAAACTTGTATCTCTGCAATTTGAGCATTTGTACTCTTGCATTGAAGTAGTATTATATAAAATAAAATGATTGTTTTTTTCATTGTTTGTATTGAATTAATTAGTTGTACATATTTTTTGACACACTGTTGGTTTAATTTAAGTAAGCTGAACAAGATGTTGTGTTGGCATTGTAATTAACGTGTGTTTCGCTAATGTACGCTACGTTTTTATATTGAATAATATTCGATTATGGTATGTTTTATTGTACTTTATTAAAAAAATACGGCGTGCAAAATAGTAGCGCAACTACAATTGCTATTTTATTTTTTCTGCATATGGCTTAAATTTTTATTTAAGCCATATGCGTTACTGTATAAGTGTACTCTGTGCTATCAGCACTTACTTGCCAACGAAGCGTACTAGCGTTTCCTAGCCCTGCCCCACAAAACTATCCTTCATTTTTTCCATCAGGTTAGTTTGCAGCATGCGCTGGGCAATGCGTATCATGTTTTTAAATGCCGTTGCGTGGGATATGCCGTGGCCAATAATAACGGGCTTGCTTACGCCAAGCACGGGTACTCCGCCGTATTGCTCAAAATTAAAGCGGTCAAAATGTTCGTCGTGTATGTTGCGGCGCTGTACAATATCGAAAATGCTTTCGGCCAGCTTTAGCACCACATTGCCGGTAAAGCCTTCGCATACCAGTACATCGGCTTTGTTAAGGAGTATATCTCGGCCTTCAATATTGCCGGTAAAATGTATCTGTTTGTTTTCTTTCAGCAGGGGGTAAGCGGCCTGTGCCAGCAAATTGCCTTTGCCTTCTTCTTCGCCCAGGTTTACTAAACCCACTTTGGGGTTGTCGAAATTTAAAATATGCTTTGCATATAGTGAGCCAAGTATGGCAAACTGGTTCAGGTTTTCGGGTTTGCAGTCGGCGTTAAGGCCCACATCAACCAGCAATCCTAATGTGCCATCTTCTCTTGGCATATAAGCACCAATGGTGGGGCGTAATACACCTTCAATAGTTTTTATGCTAAACAGGGAGCCTACCATCATGGCGCCGGTATTGCCGGCACTGATAAACGCATCTATTTTACCATTAGCCAGCAAATAAAAACCAATGGCAATGGAGCTGTTCTTTTTTTCTTTTAAAGCTTTGGTGGGGTGTTCGTTCATCTCAATCACCTCCGGTGCATGAACGATGGTGTAAGCACCTGAAGGAATATTGGCGGCTTCAACAAGAGGTTTTACTTGTGCTTCATCACCCAGCAGGGTTAAATGCACAGACACATTGCTTTCGCTTAAAAATGCGGCAACTCCTTTTACTGCTTCTGTGGGTGCAAAGTCGCCACCCATCATATCTAATCCAATATTCATTACAATGGCTTTAAATGTTAGTGGCTGCGTTGTATAATGTTGTCAGGTTGAGCTTGTCGAAACCGGGTAATTTTAATGAAGGCCGCCTTCGACAAGCTCAGCCTGACACTCTTTAATTTCCCCATCAATACTATTATACACACGACAGTACCACAAATAAAAATTCTAAACCCCAAATCCGGAAACGAATTTAAAGTTTAGAATGCAAAAAAGAAAAATTAAAAATCAGGCTTTAAGCGGAGCTTTTTCAGCCACTAATTTTCCTTTGTAAAATAATTT
>JAGVCC010000256.1 GCA_020059395.1 Chitinophagales bacterium
GATATTGGTGGTTTTGATGCAGCCAATAAACTGGCTATAATACTGGCACATTCATTTGGTGTGGTGGCAAAAACTACCGGTTTTATTTTTAATGGTATTGAAAACATTACGCTGAATGATGCTGTGGTGGCTAAAGAAAAAAACTATTCCATAAAACTGGTGGCCAATGCACAAAAACTGCAAAATGGCAAACTGGCTACATTTCTGTTACCACAATTTGTTGCATCCACCGATGATCTGTACCATGTAAAAAATGAATTTAATGCCATAACCACCGAAAGTACTTTTGCCGATAAACATTTTTTTAAAGGCAAGGGAGCCGGTGCCTTCCCCACTGCTTCAGCTGTATTAAGTGATATTTCTGCACTCCGCTACGATTATAAATATGAATACAAAAAAATTCATCATCAAACCGATACAGCATTAACACAGGACTTTTATCTGAAAGTATTTGTAAGTACAGATGATATTGCCAAACTGAATAAAGAAAGTTTTGAATGGATAGAAGAGTGGCACAATGAACTTAAGTTCAGCTGGTTAACGGGTGTAATACATGCCCAAAAATTATTCAGCAGCAACTGGTGGAAGCTGGATGGCGTATCGCTGATTGCTTACCCCGATGCAGTAATTGAGAATATTGATTATAAAAAAATAAGCAAACGAAGTTTAGAACTGGCAGGAGTAGTACTGTAAAAAGAGATGACACTTTTTAAAAAAGGTGTCACTTCTAAAAAAAATTAGGATAGAAAACAAAAGCACTGTATTTTTGTCCATCTGTTTAATAGACTAATTAAGTCACGTTTGATTTGTATGCAAAAAACCAACTACATAAAAGGGCTGTGTATGCACTGTATGTGCAACTCTCTCCGCTGTTAATGCAGCCCGGTAAGCATACCAATTTTCATAATTAATTTAAAAAAATGTCAGCAACTAAACAAAATATTACATCCAATTTACTCCACCAAATTAGTGGACTAAATATTGCTGCCGCTATTGATCTGCTTACAAAGCAATTTCCGCAGCAGGTTACTTTTAGCACCAGCTTTAGTTATGAAGACCAGTTAATAACACATGAAATACTCAACAATAACCAGCCTGTAAAAATATTTACACTGGATACCGGAAGGCTTTTTGCCGAAACATATTCAGTATGGAGCAGCACCAATGCCAAATACAATACATCTGTAAAAGCATATTACCCACAGGCAGAGCCTTTGCAGGATTTTATTGTGGCCAACGGCCCCAATGCCTTTTATGAATCGGTTGAAAACAGAAAGCAATGCTGCTTTATAAGAAAAGTGGAGCCTATTAAAAGAGCCCTGGCTGGTAATGCGGTTTGGATTACTGGTTTAAGAGCAGAACATTCACCCAACAGGCACGACCTGCCTGTACTTGAATGGGACGAAAGTAATAACATAATTAAATATCACCCTTTGTTGCACTGGACAACTGAGGAGGTGGTTAAGCACATCCGTGAAAACCAGATTCCTTATAATCCTTTACACGATAAAGGCTTTATAAGTATTGGTTGTGCGCCCTGTACAAGAGCAGTAAAACCGGGAGAGGATTTCAGAGCCGGCCGCTGGTGGTGGGAAGATGCAAGCAAAAAAGAATGTGGGTTACATGTAGCCCCCTCCGCCCCCTGAAGGGGAAACCAGTGCCTGAATTTTTGTAACAGTAATATTCAAAGAAGATAAAAATTATAATGAGCAACTCAGAAAAAAATACAGTATCGAACTCAGGTTCCCCTTTAGGGGACAGGGGCTTTAGTTTAAATTATTTAGAGCAGTTAGAAGCAGAAAGCATTCATATTTTTCGTGAAGTGGCTGCACAGTTTGAAAAACCGGCTTTGCTGTTTAGTGGCGGTAAAGATTCTATTACACTTGTGCAGCTGGCTAAAAAAGCATTTGCTCCCGGTAAAATTCCTTTCCCATTGGTGCATATTGATACCGGCCACAATTTTCCTGAAGCACTTGCATACAGAGATTGGCTGGCTAATGAAGTGGGGGCTACTTTAATTGTACGTAAAGTTGAAGATACCATTAAAGCAAAAAATTTAACCGAGCCTAAGGGAAAATTTGCAAGCCGCAACTGGTTGCAAACACACACGCTTTTAGATACTATTGAAGAATTTGGTTTTGATGCCTGTATTGGTGGTGCAAGACGTGATGAAGAAAAAGCAAGAGCTAAAGAAAGAATTTTTTCTGTTAGGGATGATTTTGGTCAGTGGGATCCTAAACTGCAGCGCCCCGAATTATGGAATATCTACAACGGTAAAATAAATAAAGGAGAAAATGTACGTGTGTTCCCCATCAGTAACTGGACGGAGCTGGATGTATGGAGTTATATACGTGCTGAAGAAATTACTTTACCCTCAATTTATTTCACTCATGAAAGAGAAGTAATTGAATACGACGGACAGCTGATTGCAGTATCTCCGTTTATTCGTATTGATGCAGAAGATGTGATTATAAAAAAACAAGTGCGTTACAGAACCGTGGGTGACATGACCTGTACCGCAGCTGTAGAAAGTTACGCCGCCACATTAGATGAAGTGGTAAACGAAATTAAACTAACACGTATAAGTGAACGTGGCGAAACACGTATTGACGATAAAGTAACAGAAGCAGCCATGGAAGACAGAAAGAAGGGTGGGTATTTTTAAAAGTTGTAAGTCTCTATCGGATGCTAACTTATTACTTACAACTTAAAACTCTTTACTTACAACTTAAAACTTATAACTCAAATGGACATTTTAAGATTTATAACAGCAGGCAGTGTGGATGATGGCAAAAGCACTTTAATTGGCCGTTTATTATACGACAGTAAAAGTATTTTGGTGGACCAGCTGGAAGCTATTGAAAAAAGCACCAAGAACAAAGACAATGGCGAAATTGATTTGGCTTTGTTAACTGATGGCTTACGTGCTGAAAGAGAACAGGGCATTACTATTGATGTGGCATACCGCTACTTTAATACTGATAAAAGAAAGTTTATAATTGCCGATGCACCCGGCCATGTGCAGTACACACGTAACATGATTACCGGCGCCAGCAATGTGGATTTAGCAATTGTATTAATTGATGCAAGACACGGCGTGGTGGAGCAAACCAAACGTCACAGCATTATTGCAAGCCTGCTGGGCATACCGCATGTGGTAGTGGCTATTAATAAAATTGATTTGGTGAATTACAGTGAAGATGTGTACAACAATATTGTTATTGAATATAATAATCTGGCGCAAAAATTAGGAATAAAAAACGCTACCTATATTCCGCTGAGTGCATTAAGGGGGGATAATATTGTGGAAAAATCTGCACAAACACCCTGGTACGATGGCAAACCTTTATTGCAATTTTTAGAAGAAGTAAAAATTGACAATGCTTTGAATTATGAAGATGCCCGCTTTCAGGTGCAGTTTGTAATTCGTCCGCAAACAGAAGCGCTGCATGACTACCGTGGCTACGCCGGAAAAATTACCAGTGGTGTTTATAAAAAAGGCGATAAAGTAAAAGTATTACCCGCCGGTATTGAAACCACTATTGACAAAATTGAAATTGCCGGTAAAGAAGTGGCTGAAGCATTTGCACCGCAAAGTGTAACCATTTTACTGGAGCATGATATTGATATAAGCCGTGGTGACAGTATTGTTAAAGTTGAAGATGATATTACAGCCACTAATGAAGCAGAAGTATTATTATGCTGGCTGGATGAAAAACCATTGCAGCCCGGCAATAAATATATTCTGCAGCACAACACCCGCCGTGTAAAAACAGTAGTTAAAAACCTTAGTTATAAAATTGATGTAAATACATTGGCGCATGTGGAAGATGTGCAGCAGATAAAGCTGAATGAAATTGTAAAAGCATCTGTTAAAACAGCTGCACCGGTAGTAAAAGATGCATACGCTGCCAACCGCAGCAATGGCGCAGCAATTTTAATTGACGAAACAAGTAATGCAACAGTAGCAGCTGTAATATTTCAATAATTATGGAACAGGCATTTTATACCGACATTGTAAATTTTAAAAAACAGCAAGGCTGCTCATTGCCCGATGCTGCAAAGGCACGCCGCTTTGTGCGCCGCCTGTTTGAAGTATTATTTATTTGCAAAAGCGAAGCAGATAATAATGAA
>JAGVCC010000275.1 GCA_020059395.1 Chitinophagales bacterium
ATAACGGTACTCATCAAAAACATCATAATTAGGCAGGCAGGTTTTATGTACAACTGCTTTCACTTCTTTCTCGTACAAAAAGAACGCAGCGTTAAACAAGTCTTTTCCTTCCCGATTGGGGTTGCGGTCTGGCCCACCCACCAGCACAGCAATGGTATCGGCATGTTGCTTTATTTCATCAATAGCTTTGTAACACTTATTAATAAAGTCTTCAAACTCTAAAAAGTCTTTAGGGGCATAGCCACAAACACTCAGTTCACTAAACAGGATAATATCGCCGCCTTGTTTTTTTGCTTCCTCAATGGCACAAATTATTTTCTGTGTATTGCTTTCAAAATTGCCAATGTGGTAGTTTTGCTGTGCTAAAAAAATCTTCATAATGTGTAATGCTGTTGGTACGAATTTACAGCATTAATGAGACTTTGTAACTAATTGTAAGGGTATACCTGTGGTGATATTTATGAAACGGGCCGTGGAAATGCTATTGAGCATCGTTGTGTCACTCACTTCAACTATATAAAAGCTGAACAGCGTTTATATATCGTATTTTTGTTGGTCAGACGACCAACAACGGAAAAAATAATGCAAAACCGAATTAATCAAAAAACTCGGACTTTACCTTTTCTCCATTTTTATAAGTTTCAATTTCTTCCAGATTGCCATCAGCCCTGTAAATAAAAAGTGTTCCATTGCCTTCAAATAATGAACCTTTTTCAACAGCCTCATTAAAAGGGTTATAATTTGAAAGTACGGTATAGGGAACATCATTTTTATAAATTAACTCACTCCATAACAATCCATTTTCATAAAAAAAAGTCGCATGTCCTTCCATCTTGTTATTTACAACATGGGCAAGTGTAGAAACACGACCGCCTTCATCAAAATATTTTTCTATAAATACTTCTTCATCTTTTGCATGTGCAGGCATTTGCATTAATGTGTTATTTGCTTGTAAAAAAGCTGATGCACCGGTATAAAAATTTGCAACATCAGGCGTAAGAAATGTTAGCCATGGTTCAGAAGTATTATTTCGGTATTTCACAAGCAGGGCAAATAAATAACCGTACATTCTGTGATTAAGAATGCCGTTACGTGCAATTTGCCATGAGCTATGCCTTGAATCACTCCATTGCCATGTTCGAACAAATGCGTTAGCATTTGGCAAACCGAAGCCCAATAACACTGCCGCATAATTAACCATGTGCAGGTTATAAAATGTAAATATTTTTTTATGAAAAAGACAAATGTAAGTGATTTGGTTTACGAGAGAAACAAAAGTTCCGTCGAAATCAGAAAGCATTTCTTCCGTAATTTCAACTACATACTTTCCTTCATTGTTTACAACTGGCAATACCGACTCTTCTTCAAAATTCAAATCAGCAGTTACATCAAAATCATCGGGAAGGCCTTCGTCATCGCCGGGTAATTCATTCCATAAAATAGTAAAGTCAATTAATGCAGGGTCAAATTCAATAAAAACGCAAATGAAGTTTATAAAATATCTAATTGCTTCATGGCTGCTGAAATTATTATACTTGAATGTATAGGCAGCAGGTATAAAATACTCTTTACTTTTAACGAATGATTTTCCAAGCTTTGTTTCAAACCAAACAAAAGTTTTTTCCAGCCATTCTTTGTCATAATTATTTACGGGGCAATCAGGAAGGGAGTGTAACATATTGCTGATGATGTATTTTTATTTACTAACTCACCCCATCCACCACCATCTCCTTATTAATCTTTTGCACCAAGCCCTGTAATACTTTACCGGGTCCCACTTCAGTAAAATGTGTGGCGCCATCAGCAATCATTACCTGTACACTTTGTGTCCATCGCACAGCGCCTGTTAGCTGGTCAATAAGGTTTTGTTTTATTTCTGCAGCATCGGTAACAGCTTTTGCTACCACATTTTGGTACACAGGGCAGCGGGGGCTAAAAAATGGTGTGGCATTTATAGCGGCAGCCAGCTCTTCTTTTGCCGGCAGCATTAACGGGCTGTGGAAGGCACCGCCTACAGGTAATACCAATGCCCGTTTTGCACCAGCTGCCTTCATGCGCTCACAGGCAATTTCAATACCTTTTATGCTGCCGCTTATAACTAACTGGCCGGGGCAGTTAAAGTTTGCGGGTACAACAACTTCTCCGGTTTCGTTTTGCACTGTAGCGCAAATTTCTACCACGGTATCATCTGCCAGTGCCAGTACAGCGGCCATGGTGCTTGGTGTTTGTTCGCATGCTTTTTGCATGGCACTTGCCCGTACTGCTACTAATCTCAATCCGTCCTCAAAACTTAATGTGCTGTTGGCAACCAATGCACTAAACTCACCCAATGAATGACCGGCCACCATATCTGGCTTAGCATCTGCCATTGTTTTGTAAGCAATAATTGAATGCAGAAAAACCGCAGGTTGGGTTACATTGGTTTGTTTTAAATCTTCGTCGGTGCCGGTAAACATTATATCAGAAATTCGGAAACCTAATATTTCATTGGCTTTTTCAAATAAATCTTTTGCATTGGAGTTCGTATCGTACAAATTTTTTCCCATGCCGCTAAATTGAGAACCTTGACCCGGAAATACATATGCATGCTTCATAATCGTTGTAGTATTTTATCAAAAATAAAGTTTAAATTTGATTAAAGTTAATGCTATGGAACTGGGCACCAAAATATTTGAACCTGAACGTTATACCTACAATGATTATAAGTTGTGGGAGGGCAATTGGGAATTGGTAAATGGTTATCCATATGCAATGAGCCCATCTCCGAAAAGAATGCACCAATGGTTTAATACCGCCTTTGCAACGGAGGTACGCATCTTTTTAAAACTAAAGAAGATTCAATGCAAATGTGATGTGTATACAGAATTGGATTGGATTGTAAATGACAATACAGTTGTAAAACCGGATTGTTTGGTTGTTTGTGGAGATTTTAAAGAAGATTATCTCACTTTTCCACCACAACTTATTTTGGAGGTGTCATCTCATTCTACACGGTTAAGAGACCGAAATACAAAGTTTGCATTGTATGAAATGTATGGTGTAAAATACTATCTTATTGCTGATTGCGATACTAAAAAAGTTGACGTGTTTGAATTGATAGATAATAAATACAAACAAACCGATACAAAAGAGTTTAGTATAACTAATACCTGCTCATTTCATTTAGATGCTCAGGCATTGTTTGCTTAATGTAGTTTAGCGCTAATCAGCTTCACAAATTCACTCCTTGTTTCATTCTTTTCAAACTCTCCCCAAAATGCAGAAGTGGTGGTAACAGAGTTTTGCTTCTGTACACCTCTCATCATCATACACAAGTGACTTGCTTCCACTACAACAGCAACACCTAATGGATTCAACGTTTCTTTTATAGAATTTAAAATTTGATGCGTAAGGCGCTCCTGCACCTGCAGCCTGCGGCTATACACATCCACCACACGGGCAATTTTGCTAAGGCCTGTTATCCATCCGTTAGGTATATAAGCAACATGCGCCTTGCCATAAAACGGCAGCATATGGTGTTCGCACATACTGTACAACTCGATATCTTTTACAATAATCATCTCACTTACATCTTCATGAAACTTGGCAGAGTTTAAAATGGCATTAGCATCCATTTGATAGCCCTGCGTTAAAAACTGCATGGCTTTTGCCACACGTTCGGGTGTTTTTTGCAGTCCTTCACGTTCAGCGTCTTCACCTAACAATGTTATGCTTTCTTTGTATGTTTTTATCAGTCCGTTAGTAACTACTTCGTCGTACTCATCAATTTTTTTGTAAGCCATCAGTATTATTTAAATTTATTTATGCAGGATACTCAACAAAGTTTTTTGCAGTTTCATACAGCCGAACCTGCAAAGTATATTTAACACTAATTTTTGCACGCAGTGTATTGTAAATTACCACTGCTATATTTTCTGCCGTAGGAATTAAATTTTTAAACTCAGCCGTATCCTCGTTTAAATTTTTATGGTCAAATTTTTCAATTACGTTTTCTTTAATAATATCACTCAAAGTTTTTAAATCATACACATAACCGGTATCGGCATCTATCTCCCCGGTAAGTTTTACTATCAGCTCATAATTATGCCCGTGATAATTGGGGTTGTTGCATTTGCCAAACACTTTGTCATTCGTGGCAAAATCCCAAGCAGGATTAAACAGTCGGTGTGCAGCGTTAAAATTTTCTTTTCGGTATACAGCTACTTTTTCTGACATAAAAATTAATCAAATAAATTATCATCATTAATCAGGGACAATGCCTGCAGCAGCTGAAACAGAAGTATGCTGTTCAAACAGCCGGTTATTGAAGCTAATTACAAATAAAAATACCAAATGTTCACAGTAAATAAAAATTATGCCGGTTAAAAGCAAATTATTATTCCGGCGTTTTTTTTTACCGCCGCATGATGAAATGCCGCCCTAAAAAATATACAGTTACACACAAACCTTATTCCCCAAAGTATTCAGTATAAATTTTAGGTGTTTCCCATAACTTAAGGCTGTGCAGTTTTACTCCTTCAGGTATATGTGGCTGCAACTGATTCCAAATAGCGATAACAAGATTCTCGATGGAACAAAGCTTACCTGCCATAAAATCCACATCTACATTCAGGTTTTTATGATCCAGCTTATCTATTACATGTTCGTTAATAATGATGCTGAGTTTTTTTACATCATACACAAAACCGGTTTCGGGGTCAGGTTGACCCTTAACAGTAACATGCAGCTCAAAATTATGGCCGTGCCAATTTTCGTTAGCGCATTTTCCAAATACTTCTTCGTTCTTTTCCCGGCTCCAGCTTGGGTTAAATAATTTATGAGCAGCATTAAAATGTTCAGTACGTGTAATGTAAACCATTGCCCTTTTTCAAAATTTGCGCAAAGTTAACCTTTAACTGTGAAATATGAAGGCTAAATACGACTTTTGCAGTATGCAAATATTGCTGATTTCGGCCACCGCCAACGAAATAGAGCTGTTTATAAACAGTTATGTTAACGTTGACATACATGTAACCGGGGTGGGTGCTCCTGCTGCTATGTATCAGGTGCAACACCGTTTATATAAAGAAGATTATGATTTTGTAATACAGGCAGGTATTGCAGGTGCTTTTAGCAGTGAACTGCAACTGGGTGAAACTGTGCTGGTAAAGCAGGATACATTTGGAGATTTAGGCACTGAAGAAAAACATGCTTTTACGCCATGCACCAAATCAGGTTTAATTAATGCACATGCCTTTCCATATGCTGATGGTTGGTTGATGAATATGGCAGGCATACCCAAACACACAGCTTTAAAAACAGTTAAGGCAGTAACGGTAAATAAGGTTACAGACGATGTAATGCAAAAGCAGCAGTTAATTACTGCATACAATCCGCAAATTGAAACTATGGAAGGGGCTGCATTGCATTATGTTTGTTTAAATGAAGAAATCCCTTTTGTGCAAATACGCAGCATCAGCAATTATGTTGGAGAAAGAGACAAAAGTAAATGGAAAATAAAGGAGGCTTTTGAAAACCTAGCAACTGAACTTGATTTACTTATTAACCAATTAACTGATTAACGTGAGACTTACTCTTGGTTTTTCCCCCTGCCCTAATGATACTTTTATTTTTGATGCCCTGGTAAATAATAAAATTGATACTGAAGGCCTGGAATTTGATGTGCTGCTTGCTGATGTGCAGACATTAAATGAATGGGCAACCACAGGTAAATTAGACATTACTAAACTGAGCTATGGCGTTTTGCCGCTGGTACTGGATAAATATATTGTGCTTAACAGTGGCAGTGCTTTAGGGAGCGGCGTTGGGCCATTGTTAATTAGCCCCCTTCGCCCCTTGAAGAAGGAACCATACGAAGATAAAAGCGAAGTTGAAAATGCGGTGATTGCCATACCAGGAAAAAACACCACTGCGCATTTACTTTTTTCGCTGGCATTCCCCAACGCAAAAGACAAAGTTTTTTTGAGGTATGATAAAATTGAAGATTTTGTTTTAAAAGGCGAAGGGCTTGGTGTAATTATTCATGAAAACAGGTTTACATACCAGCAAAAGGGCCTGCATAAAATTATTGATTTGGGAGATTACTGGGAAAAGCAAACCGGCAGCGCTATTCCTTTAGGTGGCATTGTTGTTAAAAGAAATATAGATAACACCCTTCAGCGAAAAATTGACCGCCTTATTAGAAAAAGTATTGAATACGCTTATACAAAATATCCTGACCTGAATGATTACATCCGTAAACATTCACAAGAAATGAGTGAACAGGTGATGCGAAAACATATTGATTTGTATGTAAATAATTATTCTCTTGCTTTAGGCGAAGAAGGGAAAAAAGCCGTATTAAAATTATTGGAAGTATACCGCACAAACAACACAGCATTTGTATTTACTAATGATGTTTTTTGCGACTGTTAACTTTTATAGCCAGTTGTTGTTTCCTTTTTAAGTGCTTTTGCATATACTTCCAAACAACGTTTTCTTGCAACGTCATGCTCAACAATTGGTTTAGGATAACTGAACTCCTGAAACTCCGGCACCCATTTTTTTATGTAGGTAAATTGCGGATCAAATTTTTGTGTTTGCAAATAAGGGTTAAATACCCTGAAGTAAGGCGCCGCATCGCAGCCGCTGCCCGCAGCCCATTGCCAGCCGCCATTGTTTGCAGATAAATCAAAATCCAACAATTTCTTTGCAAAATATGCTTCGCCAAGCCGCCAGTCAAGCAATAAGTGTTTGGTTAAAAAGCTTGCCACAATCATACGCACCCGGTTGTGCATATAACCTGTTTCATTAAGTTCTCTCATGCCGGCATCAACAATGGGGTACCCCGTTTTTCCATTACACCATTTTTCAAATTCCCCGGTATCATGCCGCCATTCAATAGTATCGTAATCGGGTTTAAATGCCTTGCCTTTTCCAACATGCGGAAAATGCCATAGTATCATATGATAAAAGTCACGCCAGATTAATTCGTTTAAATAAGTCTCACTCAAGTCTTTGCCCCGGGCAGCCAGTTGCCTTATACTTATGGTACCAAAACGCAAATGCACCCCCAAATGCGATGTACCTTTAATGCCAGGAAAATCTCTAAGTTCTTTATACTTTACAGTAAGCGTTTCATCTAAATTTTTTGCCGGAAAAACAGCATCAGTTTTAATAAAACCCATTTGCTGTAAAGAAGGTATTTCAACAGTGGGTTGTTTAAAAAAATTGGAAAAATATTTTTTAGTTGGATAAGGCTTTAAATGGAATGAAGTTAATACAGCTTTCCATTTACGGCTGTAAGGTGTAAAAACGGTGTAAGGTTTTCCGTCATCTTTCAGCACTTCGTTCTTCTCTAAAATAACATGATCTTTAAAGGTGTGCAGTGAGGCTCCATTACTTTTAAGAAAATCAGCAATTAGTTTTTCCCTTTCTAATGCGTAAGGCTCATAATCATGATTGGTAAATACTTTTTCAATTTTGTACTTTGTAAATAATTTTTTGTGCGCATCTAAAGGAGTGCTGTAAAATACTTGTAATGTACTGCCTGCTGCTGAAAGCTGCTGCTGCATTGCCTCCAGTGCAGCATGTATAAAATTTACCCGTTTGTCATCTTTATCTTCAAGCAGGTTTAAAATATTGGTATCAAAAATAAAAACAGGTATAACCGGCAGGTTGCTTTTTAAAGCATGATATAAAGCGGCATTATCCTCCAGTCTTAAATCTCTTCTAAACCAAAAAATATTAACTGATTGCATGGCTTTTTTTCTGTTTAACTCTTAAACAATTACACCGTTAAATAGTTGCGCAAAAGGCTAGGTTAATTTTATGGATGATGTTATTTGTGTACTCCCTATCGTCAATACGCTGTACCCAGCGCAAATTATAAATGGCATTTGTAATAAATACCTCGTCTGCCTGCAACAGCATATCATAAGTAACAGCGGTTTGTTTAATGGTGTAATTATTAGTTTTTAGGCAAGCAATCACTTGCTCCCTCATAATACCAGCCACACAACCCTCCGTCAATGCAGGTGTAATAACAACATCATCTTTTACCATAAAAATGTTTGCAATGGTGGTTTCACAAATATTTCCATTACTGTTAAGTACAACAGCATCATTCCACTGTTGCTTTTTTGCATACAGCGCTGCCATAGCATACAGCAGGTAGTTATTGTGTTTAATATTACTCAGCACATCGCAGCTTTTTTTTGCATCGCTGTACAAACCAAGCACAAGCCCGTTAGTATTAAGCGTATTACTGCTTTGGGGCAGCGGCCATGTTTCAATAATATAGTTTGGCTTATGGTTAACGGCATCGTATAAGCCGCCATTGCCTCTTATAACAGTAAGCCGCAGCCGGGCAGCTTTGTCATGTTTATTTTTAGTGGCCAGCGCTGTAATTTCTGCTGTAAGTTTTTCGGGTGTAAAATGTTTAGGTATATCAAACTGCAGCGTCATCATTCCTTTCCATAACCGGGCAAAATGCTCATTGGCAAAAATAATATTGCCATCAATCATTTTCATAGTTTCAAAAATACCATCGCCATAACGCAGGCCACGGTTGGCACTGCCAATTATAGGTTCATCTTCTTTAAACAGCTTTCCGTTAAAATTAAACCACTCCATGGCGCAAATATACATAAGTAAAATGCCGCCATTGCAGGCGGCATTTACTTCTTCATTACAGTTTTAGAGAGTAGTTTTTAAACGATTTATTGGAGATTAAAGCTGTTCGTCGATTATCTTATGCTTTACTGCATACATGATTAGCCCTGCAGTACTTTTCGATCCTGTTTTTACCTTCAGTTTATCACGTATTGCTTCAACGGTACGTGGGCTAAGGTCAACAATGTCTGCTATTTCTTTAGTACTTTTCTCATCGCACATTAACCTTAAAATAGTGGTTTCTTTATCACTCAGCTGTGCCTCCTGCTGCATTAATTTTTGCGGCCCGGCAAAAGTGCGTTGCTTTAAATTGCTAAGAAGCGCCTTGTTAGTTAATGAGTTAAAGTAATATTCCTGGTCAAAACAGGTGCGTATAGCTTCGTAAATAATTTCGCTGTCGCTTGTTTTGGTAAGGTAGCTGTTAGCACCCAGTTCCATTAACTTGGTAATCATACTATGGTCGTCAACCATGGTAAGCATAATTACTTTAAGGTTTGGGTTTAGCTTTTTTATTTCGGGCAGTGTGGCAATGCCATCCATTACCGGCATTTGTATATCAAGTAATATCACATCTGCTTCAATGCTTTTTAACATATTAAGCAGGTGCATGCCATTGTCAGCCTCTGCAATTACAGCAATATCTTTTTTGGCACTAAGTGCAGTTTTTACACCGGCCCGGTAAAGCACATGGTCATCTGCAATTATAACCTTTATCGGCTCTCCGCTTTCTTGTCTGGGAATCATATTCTGTTAAGGGTTGTTGGATTATGAGTTTTCTACTCATAATAACGCAACAGTGCAATATCAAATTATATTCAATGATGAGAAAGCGTGTAATTACCCTATGTTTTGGATGGGGATTTTACGATTTTCAACTTATAAGGCATTGATTACATGTATTTAACCTGAGCAGAAAGGTTGAGATAATTTTTATTGGAAGCAGAATTCACGGTAATTACTCTGCCGCAGTTTGCAGTGGATTTACTGCATATTAATACGAACAGGCAAAAAATACCATACTTGGAAGTGTATTGATTACTACTGATGACGACCTACTCAATCAGCTTATTCCGCATACCATACATAATTAAACCACCAATGGTTTTGGCATCCACCTTGGTTTTCATGTTTTGGCGTATAGTTTCTATAGTGCGTGGGCTAAGAAAAATAATTTTTGATATTTCCTCCGTGGTTTTATCCTCGGCAAGCAGTTTTAAAATTTTAATCTCTTTTTCGTTAAAATGTACCGGTGTGCCGCTACCGTAATGCTGGCGCACATTTTTCTTCTGCATTAGTTTGCCCATAACGGCTTTATTCACCAGGTCGTTAAAGTAAAAGTCATCATTCATACAGGTAAGTATGGCATCATAAATCTCTTCGGGGTCGGTAGTTTTGGTTAGGTAAGCATTGGCGCCCATTTCCATCATTTTGCTTATCATTTGCTGGTCATCATACATGGTAAGCACTATAATTTTAATATCCTCATACTCCTTACGTATAAGCGGTATGGCGTTTATGCCATCAATTTCCGGCATGCGTATGTCCATCAACAGCACTTCGGGCTTTTTAATAGAAATTTTGTGCATCATTTCTTTGCCGTCTTCGGCTTCCCAAAGCATTTTGAGGTTTTCTTTGCCACTCAGGGCCATCTTAATACCGTCACGAAAAATTTTGTGGTCGTCGGCAATAGCAATTTTAATAGCGTTATCGGTGCTCATTGGTAAAACTGGGGGTTAAATAAAATCAGCGTCAAGTTACAATTTTAGCAGCAGTGGTTAAAAAAACAGTTCGTACTGTATTTTGTTTTTTTTATCCACAAGCTGTTGATGCTTGATTGTATAGTAAAAACACTTAGTAATTTTACATTAATATATTCTGTTTTTTATACGACGAGTTTTTGAATAAGTACGCATAAAAAAGTAATAACAGAACGTTTAAAATAGGGCAGTATTGCGCTTGCCCGATTATCTACCTATATATATTTTTGTACCGTTGATTGACACTGGACCACGAATTGCTTAAAATCCAACGAATCCACGAAAAACGAATTAAATTCCGCTTATCCCGAAAAATCGCTTTGTGCTTGTGTAGCCTTTGTCAATCAACATTTTTTACAGGCACCCGTTTTAATTCCAATACCAGTTGATAGCTTAAACAGTAAGATTTACTGCTTTGCCGCCGTTACCAACAAAACGCCGCTTTTTACCACCTCTTTAAACACGTATTTGTAACCGAAAATTTTTAAACGTAAATTTTCGCAGTAAAGATACGTGTAATTTTGTTAGTAAATTTACGATTTTTGTGCGTAACTTTACCAAATCATCATTGCTTATTTTACGTTGTAAAACTACTGAAACCCTTTTCGAGAGCGCATTTAGCTCAGTTTTCCACATATCCACATATTGTGTGTGTGTTTGCCAAAAAAGGTATATCGGGCATTTTTACATCGGAAAATTACTTTAAAACCACCTAAATTATTTATCATGCACAATGTAAATTTATTCGAAGCTCTTGTAGCTTTAGTAGAATTTTTGTTCTAGGCCAATATTAAGTTGCTTCAACAATTAAATATTGTTTTATTCATAGTAATAGCTACTTTTGATTAAAAATAGTTATTACTAATTCGCTTAGATATATTACTTACTTCTTCGAAGTACTACCTTTTATTTTTTACATTTTCAATTACAAAAAAATTGATGTAAAAAGTAAAAGGGTTTTTTTTGCTTATCTCTGTTCTGTAGCAATTTTGGTTACTATTGGAGTTATAGGGAGGTATTTATTCAATTCTATTAATTTTTTCTATGTCATATCAAGAATATATGATATTGTAGAATTTTCATTATTAGCATATTTTTTTTCATTGAATGCCCGCAGTGCTGTATTAAAAAAAATATTACTATTATCAATTTTACCCTTTATCATTTATTGCGTTTACGATTTTATCTTGGAGAAAGGTCAGGGATTTGCTTTTTTTTCCCTCGTAATTGAATGTTTAGTATTGTTAGTTGCTTTACTTCTTATTTTGTATGAGAAAATGAAGTATTCCTTAACAGTAGAGCTTCATCAGACAGCATTCTTCTGGATAGCTGTTGCGTTTGTTTTATATTTCGCTGGTAATTTTTTCCTTTTTCTATACTCAAAAAATAGCTATCACGATGAGGCTTTTAAATTCCAATATACTATTATCTATAGTGCCGTAACAATACTTAAAAATATATTATTGTGTATTTCTATTCTTATTAAAGATTTATCTAATGATGACAAAAAATCTGATTCCTATCCTAACTTTGATTCATTTCAACCCTTCAGCAGCAGAAATTAAATGAAATCAGTAGTTTATTTTTTTTTACAATCAAATGTTCCAGTTAAAAATGGAATAAATACTGTCATGTTCTTAGGAACTATAGGTATGTTAATTCTTGCTATTGCGATTGTTGTATTTGTAATTTTCCACCAACGTAAAGTAATTAGGTTTAACGGTCAACTCAAACAACTTGAAGAAGAAAAACAGCAAATCCTCCTCAATGCCTCCATCCGTTTTCAGGAAGAAGAGCGTAACCGCATAGCTGCAGATTTGCATGACGATGCAGGGCCACTTTTAGCAACAGCACGTTTGTATTTAAATGAAAACCTGGTTAACCAGGAAAAAGCGCAGCAACTGCAAAGCATTTACAGCGCCAAACAAATTATTGACGATGCTATTTTACTTATACGCAACATAAGCCATAGCCTTATGCCACCCACACTTAAAAACTTTGGGTTGGAAAGTGCGGTA
>JAGVCC010000125.1 GCA_020059395.1 Chitinophagales bacterium
GTATTCGCCCCAGGGTAAATCAAGCATTAAATCCAGGTGGTTGTAAGTAACCGAGTAATCAGGTGTGCTTGGGTGCATACGCTCCAGCCTTTCAATACCCTTGTTAAATAATTCTTTTGCAGCAACAGGCCATTTTTTTGCTTCGGCTTTTTTCTGCATTTCTTTTACTTCGGCGGCATTGTCGCCACCCAGTTCTTCTTTAATAGCTTTAAGCTGTTGCTGCAAAAAATATTCCCGTTGTTGTTTATCCAGTTCGTTGCGGGTTTTGTTGGTTACTTTATTTTTAAGTTCGGCGTACTGCAGTTCGGTCTGCATTAAGTTCATCAGCAATTCTGCCCTGGATTTAATGTCGTTAATTACCAGTAGCCGCTGTTTCTCTTTTATATCGCTGTTAAGGTTACTGCTTACAAAATGAATTAAGAAAGAAGGGTTTTCTATATTTTTTAAAATAATTGCAGCTTCGCTGGGCAGGTTGGGGGATAAGGTCATTATTTGTGCCGCTAAGTCTTTAATACTGCCCACCATGGCTTCAAAATCTTTGTCGCCATTCAGATTTTCGTCTGCCAATACTTTAATAGTGGCTTTAAAGTAAGGATCTTCCGTAGTTATGGCTTCAACTTTAAATCTTTTGCGGCCCTGTATAATAATGGTGGTGCCGCCGTCGGGCATTTTTATTAGCTTAACAATTTTAGCAACAGTGCCAATTTCTTCTAAGTCGCTCACTACCGGTTCTTCAACGGTACTGTCTTTTTGCGCTATTACCCCTATCAATTTGTCAGCTTTATAAGCATCATTAACTGCCTTAATGCTTTTATCTCTGCCAACTGTTATGGGTATTACCACACCCGGAAACAACACGGTATTTCGTAAAGGCAGTATTGGTAATTCTGCTGGAATAGCCTGCTGGTCAGCGTTTGGGTCTTCTTCTTCGTTTAAAGGTATTATGGGCATAAACTCCATTTCCTCTTCAGTTCCCTGCAAATAAAATTTATCATTCATATTAAGCTCAATTTATAGCCAAAATGGCAAAACTGGTTGTTAAAAGGGTTTTTTTATGTGGATGGCTATATGGGCAATATTAATGCCAAGCCCAAACACATATGTGAGCCTGCCAAGTTTATAATGTTTTGTAATGCTTTTCTTTTTTGTGAAACTTGAAATTTTAGTTTTTTTATGTTTACTAATAAATCAACAGCCTGAGTTTCCCTTTAGGATACAGGGGCTTTATATTTGCACCTATGGACATTGCATGCACAGAAACAGAGTTATTGATTTTTGATAAGATTGCCACGGCTGCGGCTGCACTTAATGTGCCCTGTTACACAATAGGTGGTTTTGTACGTGATAAAATTTTGGGAAGATCCGTTAAGGATATTGATGTAGTTTGTGTGGGTGATGGTATTATGCTGGCACATAAAGTGGCAGCACAATTTACACCACAACCAGAAGTGCATTTTTTTAAAAACTTTGGCACTGCACAAATTAAAGTGGCAGATTTTGATATTGAATTTGTAGGTGCCCGTAAAGAAAGCTACGATTTTAACAGCCGCAAACCTGCAGTTGAAAATGGCACTTTAGAAGATGATCAAAATCGCCGTGACTTTACCATTAATGCCTTAGCCATAAGCCTTAATAAAAATGATTATGGTAAGCTGGTTGATCCTTTTAAAGGCATAACAGATTTAGAAAGTAAAATTATTAAAACACCATTGGCACCTGGCATTACTTTTAGCGATGACCCATTAAGGATGATGAGAGGGATACGTTTTGCTACGCAATTAAATTTTACTATTCATGACGAAACACTGGCTGCTATTGCCGAAAATGCAAAGCGTATTAAGATTGTAAGTGGGGAGCGTATAGCAGATGAGCTAAACAAGATTGTGCTTGCAAAAAAACCATCTGTTGGTTTTGATTTACTGTATAAATCAGGGTTACTAAAAATGATTTTTCCGCAAATGGTGGAGCTGGCTGGTGCTGAAAATGTTGACGGATACGGGCATAAAGATAATTTCTATCATACTTTACAAGTGCTGGATAACATTGCGCAAACAACTGATGATTTATGGTTGCGCTGGGCTGCTATATTACATGATATAGCAAAGCCAGCCACAAAAAGATTTGAAGAGGGGCATGGCTGGACTTTTCATGGTCATGAAGTAGTGGGAGGCAGGATGGTGCCCAAAATATTTACACAACTAAAGCTGCCGCAAAATGAAAAAATGAAATTTGTGCGCAAGATGGTGGAAATGCATTTACGCCCCATCAGCCTTACCAAAGAAAATATTACCGACAGTGCCATACGCCGTTTGTTGTTTGAAGCCGGGGAAGATATTGATGCTTTAATGTTGTTATGCGAAGCAGATATTACAAGCAAAAACAAACAAAAAGTAAAACGTTATTTACAAAATTTTGAAATGGTACGCCAGCGCTGTGCCGAAGTGGAAGCAAAAGACAATTTACGTAACTGGCAACCACCCATAACCGGCGAATTGATAATGCAAACTTTTAACCTGCAACCAAGCCGGGAAGTAGGCATTATTAAAAATGCTATTAGGGAGGCAATACTTGATGGTGTAATGCCGAATGAGTACGAAGCCGCTTATGCATTTATGATTGAGAGAGGAAAGGAGTTAGGGTTAAAGGCTGTGCAGGGTAACTGAATGGAGAGAAACGTTTTGCAAAAATAAAAAGGGAAAAGAACAACTGAACCATTAAGGCAATTTCATGGGTGCAAGTATGTGTATGAATCTGTTAAATCCAATCGGCTGATTAAAGACCAGCCGATTGGATTTAACAGCAACTAATTTCATTTATAATTTTCTTTCTCAAAAAATCTCTCAGGCAGTCAATTAAGTAGCTTTAGAAAATTAATTGCTGTGCAAAATGCAATTTGAGTAATTATATTTTGTGCGTTTTATAAACTACAGCCTGCCAAATAACCCGTACTCGACGGTTTCCGTTTTTAAATGCTGATTGAAAAAACTTCACTACTATCACAACATTAACCATTGCTGCAAATTATATTTCAATCTATAATTTACGTTCAAAAGCACCCAGAGCTTTGGTATAATAAACAGTGCCATTTTGAAAACCCTGATAAATGGTGCCATCGGCTGTTGTTTTTTCATCCTCAATTGGTAAGCCAAGCCTTCCTGCTTCCCACCCTTGGCTTGCATAGTAATTAAAAATAGGCCCTTTTTTTATTACAAATGCCTTTGTGCCATCTTCATAAATATATCCTTTTTCAAATTCTGCAAAATGATATTTATACATTTTTGGATAATTTTTATTAGCAGTAACTAAGTCGCCCAAATAAGAGTTTACTCCACCTGTTTCTTTCCATTTTGTATATAAACCATTACTTCCTCTCAACGAATTAAATATGGTTTTATACGCACCTGCTTTTGTTGAAATAACAGCGCCAAATTCAAATAGCTGTACTGAGTTATTGTTTTTAATAATTTCGTCACTCAGAGGATAGCCTAATTTTCCTCTTTCTTTACCCTCTTTTTCCCATACAGTTTTAATCATATTCGGTATTGCATACGTGCCCAAGTGCGGATGAAAGTAGATGGAGCCGCCCTCAAAATTATTATAGCGCCCAAACCCGTCTGATGTTAATATTTCTGCGGTTTTTGGAAAACCCAACCAACTGTTTTCCCAACCTAGTGCAGCCCATTTGTCACGTATTGCACCATGTATTTCGTTAGCTCCTGTTGCAGCGCTCCAATATATACTGCCTGCATTGAAGTGTTGCCCAGCGCCACTTTTATTAGGTGTTTTAAATTCATCAGTAATTGGGTAGCCAATTATTTTTCCTTTATTTCTCAGTTCCAAACCAAAAAATTCATCTCTTATTGCACCCCACATTGCAAATGCTTCATCTTTATATTGAGCACCTTTTTTATAAGGTGGTTTTACATAAAACATGGATACGGTGTTATTAACTACAGCACTATAAACAAATGACAGCTCCGTTACGTCCATTTCTGAAACCAATGTTAATGACTGTGTTTGAATATTTAATTTTTTTAGTTTTTGAATAATTCTTTCTCCTCCCTGTACATCGGGAGGGTTATTGGGGTTTGTTGAACTACTGAAAATTATTTTTTGTGCAGTGGCTGCATTTACAATAAATAAAAAAAGTACAATAAATTTTTGCTTTATATTTTTCATTTCTGGTGTTTTATTTAGATTGTTAAATGAACAGTATTAGTTTATTTGTCCTTTTATTTCTCCGCTGGATGTTGCTGCAGCTTTGGCGCCTTTTGCGGTTACAAGAAACAGCTGACCCTTAAAAGTTCCTTTTGCACTGTTTTTTTTAAGCGTAATACTTGCGGTGCCCCTTAATTCATATAAAACGCTTTTTATTATTACAAAGGAGCCGTTTATGAGAGGCTGTGTACCACTTTGCTTTTTGGGTAATAAAATACATACAGATGTTTCTGGTGTTTCATCATTAATAAGACTGGAGGTTAAGGCATAGTTTTTTTTATCTGTCTCAACAAAAGATGCCTTATCAACATAATTAATTTTGTTGAAGGTGAATTGAATGGATGCATTGCTTTTTTGTTGTTGATGCAACTCTTTCAGCATCGCATCAACTTTCGGGTCGCCACTTTGTGCACCTGCGCACAAAGTGAATTGTATTAGTACAAATAATATAACTACTGTTTTCATATAATTTAAAATGGTTTTTTTTGTATAAAACTTTTCCCCATAGCTAATGCTAAAAATCCAAATACAGTAAGCAGCAGCAGGCCTGGCAGTTCCTTTATATTTAAAATAAATATCCGGGTTGCTTTTTTCGGGCTATACATTACACTCACTTTGTCCCCAAGGGTATAACCAGTAAAACTGAATAGTTGAATTATTTCGCTATGCGCTTCTACTTCTTTGCCATCGGCTGTCAAAAATTTCACAAAGGGAGGCCTGCCTTTAACCGAGGTGCTGCTGCTTTCATGCTGTACTTTTTTTGTGCCGTTTTTTTTATATGCAAAACCAGTAACCTGTGCCGTTGTTTTTTTTCCGTAAAATATAATGCTGATTGTGAAAAGTAGATAACCTACTATTGCCAACCCCGTACATAGAGAAATAAAACCAATTACTGTTTTGTTTTTAATAATCATCTTACTGTAATTGCTGCTTATTCGATGCAAATATGCAGCCTTAAATTATTTTCATATTTGGCACTTTGTCAACTGCGGTATTGATTTGACAAACTGCGGATATTTATCCATAATTTGAAATGAGTTTACCTGTATCTTAGCGTAAAAAGATGACAGTTTTCTTTTTAGAACACTTTTACCATATCATTAAAACAACAAAATATTTTGTGCTTTTAATTTACGTGGGGCTGTTAACTGCTTCTGTTGGCTATGCACAATCTGCGGCCAGTAATAAACTCATTGCAGAAATTAACTTACATAAACCCACCGACACTAATAAAGTAAAATTATATACCCAATTGGCGCAAACCTATTATGGAACCGATCCGGTAAAACTTCTTTCTGCCGCTGACAGTGGGTTACAAATTGCAAAAGCAATCAAGTGGCAAAAAGGCGAGGGGGATTGTAACAGATGGATTGGTATTGGTTATTATTTACAGGGAAATTTTACAACAGCAAAGCAATACTTTTCACAAGCGTTTACTTTGTACACAAAAGCAGGCCATAGAAAAGGAGTGATTTCCAGCCTCTCTAACCTAGGTAGTATTGCCAATGTACAAAACAATTATACTGAAGCTTTACAACTATATCAACAATCTGTAAAACAAGCCGAACAGGAAGGTGATTATTTGTTAATGGGAATTAACTACGGCAATATTGGAATCATCTATAACGAAATAGAGGATTTTGAAGAGGCAAAAAAATATTTTCAAAAGGGCATACTTTCCCACCAAAAGGCCAATTATCAGCAGGGTATAGCTGTTGGGCTTGGTAATATGGGCAATGCCCTGTTTAAACAAAAATTGTACAAAGCAGCACTTGTTTATTATGACTCTGCCCTGCAGAAAAACATACAGTTAAATTCTCCTTTTGATATTGCAAGAGAAAGAGGGAATTGTGCCAATGCTCAGCTTGAAACTAATAAATTGTCAGAGGCGTATAATAATTTACAACAGGCCTTAACTATCAACATCCAAATGAAAAATAAAAAAGGGCATGCGGTAAATAAGCTTGGTCTGGCAAATTATTTTAAAGCAACAGGCAATATACCTGCAGCTGAAGAAGCTGCCCAAACGGCGCTTGCACTGGCAGATGAAGTTAAGGTTATTGATGTTCAGTATGAGTGTTGTAAAATATTGAGTGAGTTAAATGAGGCAAAAAATGAAAACGATAGTGCCTACTATTATTTTAAAAAATATATTGACTTAAAAAGTACAATAGATAATGAAGCTACCCGTAAAAAGATTGTAAGAATGGGACTTCAATACGATTTTGATGCTAAAGAACAAAAATATATTACTGAACAACAGTTGAGTAAAAGCCTTATTGGGCAGCAACAACTGCAATTGGCTTTAAATAAAGCCAACTTATCTGAAAGTATAAAGCAACAGGAAATACAACGGATACAGAATTTAAAAGCACAGGCAGATTTAAAAAACGAACAATTGGAAAGCGATGCTAAAAACAATGAGGTGATACTTCTAACGAATGAGAAAAACATTCAGGGCCAACAAATACGGCTGGCACAACAGCTGCAAAATTTGGCTGTAGAAAAACAAAAACTGGCAAATATCATGTTGCAGCGTACTTGGCTATATGGCTTGTTAACGTTTTTAATTTTAGGTATTGCAGCTTTGCTTAGTATTATTTATTGGCGCACAAAGTCGTTAAAAGCCAAAAATATTTTGTCAGCACAACAAGTAGTTTATTTAAAACAGGAGTTGGCACTTCAAAATGAAATTAAGTTAGCTGAAATGTCTGCCTTGCGCTCCCAAATGAATCCGCATTTTATTTTCAATGCACTAAATGCCATTAATAGTTTCGTATTAAAAAACAATACAACTGTTGCAAGCGACTATATTGGTGTTTTTTCTAAACTTATGCGGCATGTTTTAAGTAATTCGGCGCATAACACTATTCCATTATCCAAAGAAGTGGAGGTGCTGGAACTTTACTTAAAATTAGAACAGGCCCGTATGGGCAATCGGTTTCAATATCAGGTAAAGCGCAGCAGTCTTATTGATGATGATTTTGTTCAAGTGCCTCCTTTGCTGCTGCAGCCATTTGTAGAAAATGCTATTTGGCATGGAATACAAGCTAAGCAAGGCGAAGGCCTTTTAAATATTTGTATTCAGCCAGCGGCAGAAGAAGGCGTTCTAATCCAAGTAGAAGATAATGGAATAGGCCGTAAGGCATCCTGTGAGCTAAGGCCCGTAAACGAAAGACATCAGTCCAAAGGAATTGAAATTACTTTAAACAGGTTACTTGCACTAAATAGCAATAATAAAATTGAGTACACTGATTTAAAGAAAGAAGATGGCAGTGCCGCAGGGACTGCCGTGGCAATTTATTTATATTAAAAACAACTTTTGAGTAAGTATGGTAAGTGTAATAATTGCGGATGATGAACAACATTGTATTGATACCCTGAAAATACACCTGGATAATTTGTCCGATGTGCATGTAATTGCCACTGCTAGTAACGGCAGCGATTTTATAAAGTTAGCTATGCAACATAAACCTGATTTAGTGTTTATGGATATTCAAATGCCGGTTTTAACTGGATTGGAGCTATTGGAAAGTATGGGGAATGTTGATTTTAAAACAATATTTGTAACTGCTTACGATCAGTTTGCATTAAGAGCCTTAAAATTAAATGCGCTTGATTATTTATTAAAGCCCGTTTCCTTAGCGGATATTGTAACCGTAGTAGAAAAATATAAAAACAGGCAGTTGCAGGCTTCGCTTAAACAGTATCAACTGGCACAAACAAGCTATAAAAAGATAGATTTAAATTCTGAAACAATTACTTTATCAGTTTCAGACGGCTTACACTTTATAAAAACAAATGAAATTATTTTGTTGGAAGGCATGGGGGCTTATACAAAAGTAGTTACAAAAGCAAAGGCTGCTATAGTGGCTAGCAAAACACTTTCTGCCTTTGAAGAAATTTTATTGCCGCACAATATTTTTTTTAGAGTGCATAAGTCATTTATCATTAATTTATGTTGCGTAAAAAAATATATAAGGGGTGAGGGCGGAGAAGTTATTATGGAAAATGATACCGTAATTGCGGTAAGCCGAACTCGTAAGCAGGAGTTTTTGAATTGCTTTGCCAAAATCTAGTTTATTGATGTAGTAAGTAAAGGTGGTTGCATACATAAAAGCTAGCTTAAGTCAGGTGTTATTTAAAATGTCTAGGTCATGTAACTTTGTGCCTTTTTTAGCTTTTATAAATTTGTAACACTGCATAACCAAAACAGCATTACCGACCTGCATAAAATCTTGGCAGAGCGGTTGCGGGGAACTATATTATTGCAACTGGAAAGCCGTATTTGTTTTTTTCTCCAGCTGATAAATTCAAAAATACCATTTACCAGAACTGCCAAAAAATCATTGCGCAGCCATGTAAACAGCATTACTAATTTATTCCTTAACTTTACATTATGGCTATTTTACGTTTTAGAGCATACTGGGAAGACGATGACAGCGTTTACCGTGACATTGCAATCAGGCACTCACAATCTTTTTTAGATTTGCACGGTGCTATTTTAAAAAGTTTTGAGTTTGATACTAAACACAAGGCTACTTTTTACCGCAGTAACGATAACTGGTTAAAAGGCCGGGAAATTTCGCTTGAAAAATACGACAAGCAATATAAAGCTGACCCATTGATAATGGCAGATACTATCATCAGTTCTGAAATTACAAACCCCAACCAAAAGTTTGTTTACGAATACGATTTTAATAAATTTTGGCGATTTATGGTTGAGCTGATTAATGTAGACAAAGAAGAAAATAAAAAATTAGACTACCCCTGTTGTATACGCACAGAAGGCATAGCACCGCCACAGTATGGCACTAAAGGTTTGGTGGATAGCCGCCTTGCCGAAATGGAAGAAAAATACGATTTGCAGCCAGAAGCATTGAGAGATGGTTTTAGCACAGAAGGCGATGATCATGCAGCAACCGATAGTGACAGTGAAGAAGAAGTGGCAGGCGATGGTGAAAACGACGGGTTTTAAAATTTGTTTAACCGGTACTACTCCGCATTTTCTATTCAACATTCAAGATTTTTCCTGGGTTCTTTACAAACTCATGAAATATGACACAAAGTTCACCAATATTTTTGCCAGGTAAAACCTGTCTAATTATTGCAGGCCCAACTGCAGTTGGCAAAACCGCCTACGCCGTTCAACTGGCTAAATACTTCAATACACAAATTATTTCTGCCGATAGCCGCCAATGCTATAAAGAACTTAATATTGGCGTTGCAAAGCCGGATGCCGCCGAGTTGAATGCTATACCCCATTATTTTATCAATTCTCATTCAATACATGATGAAGTAAATGCCGCTGTATTTGAAAGCTATGCCTTGCAGCAACTGCAAAAAATATTTTTAAAGAATGATGTGGCTGTAATGGTTGGAGGCACCGGCCTGTATATAAAAGCTTTTTGTGAAGGTATTGACCCCATTCCTGCTGTTGATGTTAATATCCGGAACAACATTTTTGCCGGGTATGAAACCGGTGGCATAACATGGCTGCAGCAACAGGTTGAAGACAAAGACCCTGTATACTTTTCTCAAGGTGAAATGCATAATCCGCAGCGCTTAATGAGAGCACTTGAGGTAAAACTTTCTACTGGTAAATCTATTGTAACATATCAAACAAAAGAAAAAAAACAGCGGGAATTTAATATTGTAAAAATTGGGCTGGAGCTACCGAGAGAAGCATTGTACAACAGAATTAACCAACGAGCGGATGTTATGATGAAAGAAGGGTTGGAGGGAGAGGTAAAGCGACTTATACCATTGCGTAATTTAAATGCTTTGCAAACGGTTGGTTACAGGGAGCTGTTTGATTATTTTGAAGGTTTGATAACGGTAGAACGGGCAGTGGAACTCATAAAACAAAACACCCGCCATTACGCAAAGCGCCAGCTAACATGGTTTAAAAAAGATGCAGCATGGAAATGGATTAATCCTCAATATCCCCTTGAAGCATTGTTGGCATATATTTCATTGGGAAAGGCGCCTTGTTAACTGGTAAAGGCAGTACACTGCTGCCAATGGTTTCTTTTTCTTCTTTTATACCTTCAAGGCTTATACCTAAAACATCTATTTTAATGCCATTAATTTTTTTCTGGTCGTTACGGGTAAACACTGCAGTGCCGTTGTAGTTAGGTATGGAAAAAGTATCGGCAGTGGCTTTTGTTATAGCGGTAGTGCCCATGGCAGATGTTAAAGACAATACCCCATTATCAAACACCACATTCACTTCTGTTACTACACTGCCAACAGGTAATTTATATTTTCCTGTATATTCCTTTAATGGGTCTGCAGCATGTAAGTAAAGTGCACAGGCGGTAAATAGTAAAATAAAAAATGTAACTTTTTTCATGGCAGGGGGAGTTTTATGTTTATAAAAATACGTCTTCTGGTTAAAAAAAGTTACACCTTTTTTAAAATTCCCAAAAATGTTTTACTCCGGTAGTATATCAACTGCAATGCCGCTGCCGGATGTTTACATCGTCCGGCAGCGGCATTGCAGGTATTTAATAAAATTTAAAATTTAAATCCGAGAGTGGCCATTACATTACCTCTTTGCTGTTTCAGACTGGCATAAGTATTCAGTCTGTCGCTCAAGCGGTAAGGCACATCGGCATCTTTGGTTATTGCATGGGCATAGGTTATGTCTATAAACATGCCCTTGTTGCGATAACCTAATCCGCCACTTAATAACATGCGGTTGGCCTTGTAGCCCACAGCACTATTGTAAGGATTACCATAATAGGCAAAACCAAGGCGGCCCATAATCACATTAAACTTTACCTCTCCGCCCACTCTAAAGTTAAATGCACCCTTGTATTCGCTCTTCACAACCTGGTTAAGGCTCTTAAAATACTCTTTTTCCTCCTGATCTGGCTGTTCATTGTTACTACTAAAGCGGCTGCCTTTATGATTTACATATTCAACATCAGCAGTAATAAAACCTTTTTGCCTTTTTACGTTTTCCACTTCTCTAAAAACATAACTGGCACTACCTATAACCCTCCAGGCGTTGCTTTGCATATACCTGCTTTCACCTGCTTGATTGTTGGTAAAAGTTTGTGAGCTAACATTAAAGTTACCAATAGGGTTTTCCAGTGCCGTGCTTAAACTTACCGTTCTCTTGTCTGTAAGGCTCATAAGCATTGGCGTGTGTAAGGCAAGCCCAAGCCTTATATATTCCTGAGGCCGGTAAATTACTCCGAGTTTACCAGCAATGCCGGCACCAACTGTTTTAAAGTCGTCGTTGTAGGTAAAGCTGTTAAAGTAGTTATTGGTGCTGTTGCTGGTATCGTTTTCTTTAAAAGTGGTATTGCTGTTGTAAATAACTATGGGTAAGCTTATACTGCCGCCCACAAACCATTTGTCTTCTGAATTATGTGCAAAACCTAGCGCCAGCTCGTACAAGCCACCTTTGGTATCTTTTATCATTTCCTGCTTTAATGCTTCACCAGCATCTAAAATATATTCAGGTGCTCCTTTAACTACGTAAGATGGTCCTACTTTAACAGTATCAATTAAATAGGTGTATAAAGCAACTGCAGATGAATATGGGTGTGTTGAATTATTGTTCAAAACAAGGTCAAATGCACCAAACCCATCTTTGTTTAAGGCTCTGCCAAATTCCTCAGCAAACTGTTCACTAAAAGAGCTATAATTATTTAACCCGGAATATTTTACACTGTTGTTAAAACTGGCTGTTTGGGTAAATGCAAGGCTAAACGCACTGCTGGATTTAGTGTTGTATCGTGGCACATAACCGCTTACAAAACCAGTGGTGCCCAAGCCAAAAATATTTCTTTTGTCTTTTGTAATACTGCTTCTAAAATCAGCCTTGTTGGTGTTTAATAAAAAACCAGGGGAGAAAACAACTTCGCCTGTTTTGTAAAACCCCAGCCCCGCAGGGTTAACAAAAGTGGCGTTAATATCCCCGCCAAGGCTGCCCATTGCCCCACCTATGGCAAGGTTACGGGCTGTGCCGCTCTGCGGATAAAAAGAATAACGCAGGGCATCTTCAGGTATTTGAGCGTAAACCGCCGAAACTGAGAAGAAGGTTATAAAGAGTAAATATCGTTTCATGGTGTGTAGTATTTATTATTTTGGCTACCGCAAATGAACCCTCAAAATTACTGATGTATTA
>JAGVCC010000193.1 GCA_020059395.1 Chitinophagales bacterium
CTTTTCAGCGGTATTTTTTTATTCTAAAAAAATAAAGTTTGATAATACTATTGACTACTAACTATTTACGCAAAATACTTATAAAAAAATTAGCAATTAATTTGTATAAAACGTTGATATTTAGTAACTTAGTACAAATAAAACAGGAGTACACCTGTATAAAAACTGTTATTTTTTATGAATGAAACAACAACGGCGAAAACCACGCCAAGTGCAAACGGGGAAAAATTAAAAGCAGTACCATCTGCACAACCAGGTAAAAAAATTGATATACCGGCAGGACTTTTAAAGCCAGCCGCTCCGGTATTGTCATTAGATGACCGGCTTTACCGGTTAAATCAACTGTACGAATTGCAGGCAAAGCACAATCTTTTATGCCAAAGCCGGGAAAAACTTGGCGCTTTCAAAATGAAAAAAAACGGGGAAGAGGTTGTTTTATCGTTGGGTACAGGAGGGTACAATGATAACAATGCTTTTAAAACTGCCCATCCTGAAATTATAAAGGATGTTGTCGAATTTATCAAAAAAGACATTGATAAAAAGATTGCGGAATTAGAACCACAAATTAATTGGTAAACCCTAAAGGGCGGCACTTTACCTGTGCCGCTCTCTTTTAATTATTTATTTATGGCACACAAAAAAAAGTGTATAGGCCATTGTATGGCCTACCTGCAGCAGTTAGAGCTGCAAATGATATTCAGCAACACAGATTTTGAGCATTATTACAGAAAAAATAACTGTGCTTTTGGTAATGCTTATATAACAGGCCTGAAAGCTGCTGATTTTATGATTTCAAAAAACCAAAACAATGGAACAATTAAAGCAATGCCAGTATATCAACAGGCGTGAGGAACTAAAAGCCCTTTCAGCAGGTTTTAAAATGCTGATTAAATGCGGTGCTATTGGTTCAATAAATGAAGGGTTAGCTAATTATTACCGGGAGCAGGGCCATGCTGAACTAAAAAGTTATCGAAGATGGCAGGATGAAGGGTTTCAGGTAAAAAAAGGCAGTAAAGCCCTTTTACTTTGGGGTGAGCCTGTAAGAAGAAAAGACAAAGAGCCAACCGAACCGGCAGAGGATGATTTTTCATTTTTCCCGGTAGCTTATGTTTTTTCTAACCTTCAGGTGGAAAAAACAGGCTGACAGATTTTGCAATGCAGTAAAGTAGCCTTACCGCCCTCACGGGCGGCGGCTACTTTCTTTTTAAGTTCATTCCGTGCCTGCATGAACCCAAAAAGAAAGTAGCAAAGAAAAACCATAGGATGCGGTCTGTTTAGTGTCCTTTTTGCCTGCACGGGTACCATTTAATTTAGCTGCATGGCAAAAAGCATAAAAGAGGTGGTGAATCTTATTAAAAAAGGGCAGTGGCTTAATCTTAAACTTATAACTGCCAATACAAACCAGAAAACTGGCGGCAGCATTTTGTCTGTTAAATGCCGCCTGGCAAGGGCAAACTTTATGAAAAATGACCAAATGCAACGTGCTGCATCTACAGGTATCATCCGACCTGCTAACCACAATGAAAACTTTACCCTGAATGTGCAGTTACCAAATTCTGAAATAATTACAATTCACCCACTGCTGGTTTTCTCAGTAGATAATGAAAGAGTAATATGAGTGAGGTATATATATCAGGCAATATCGGCGTATTAATGGCAAGTGGGGGCACTGTTTTTTTTAGTAAAAACAATGCGGCGGCTGGTGACATACCTGTATCTAATGGAACGGCCCCTGAAGTACATAAACTGCAAAACGCTCTGAATGTTGCTTATTGGGGGGAAGATAACCGGTTCCCGCAAAATATTGAGGAACAAATGCGCTTTTGCTCTATTGGAAAAGCTGCGCTTGATTGGAAAGCCAGGGCTTTATATGGCACAGGCATTGTTGCCGGTAAGGTTACCGGACATGAAAAAAATGGTACAGTTGAAATTTTTCAACCAATAAAAAGGCTTGATAATGTTGAGCTGTATGATTACCTTAAAGCGCCTTTAACACACCGTTTTTGGCTTGAATATCTGTTAGACTGGACTTGGTTCAGCAATTGTTTTCCTGAAGGAATACTGAGTAATGGCGGGGATAAAATAACTCACTTTGTTCACCAGGAAAGCTGCGATTGCCGATATGAGCAGGATGATTATGCCCAGCCAAAAAATGTTTTTATATCAAAATTATGGGGTGCAAGCAACAACCAATATGCTCTATTTGATCCAAAGAAAAAAATACCCGGCATTACCAGGACTCTTGCAACTTTACCCGAGGTTGATAATAAGTTTGTTAAAAAAGTTCCATGCATTGACATGTATGACCCTGTTGGTTCTCTTAATCAGTTGAAAGAGAGGATTAAATCAAAAAAGGAAAAGACATTTATATACCCATGCAACTACCCCAGTCCTAATAAAACTTATTATCAACTACCTATTTGGGACGGTGCCCGGCTTGCCGGATGGATAGAAATTGCCAGCAAAGTGCCTGCACTGCTTAAAACATTGTATAACAAATGCTTCCGTATAAAATACCATATTGAAATACCAGAAACCTATTTTAAAGAAAAATTTGGTATTGAAAAATGGAAGACAATGAAGCAGGAAGAGCAGGATGCTGCTAAAGTTGAACTGCTCAAAAAAATGGATGAATACCTCAGTAAAGAGGAAAGTGCTTTTGCCACATTTGTTTCATACTTCCAGGTTAATAGCCATAATTCAAATGAGTTTGGCCGTATAAAAATTACACATATTGAGGATAAGTTAAGTGTAGATAAGGACCTTATTACCAGCTCAGCAGCAAATGTAGAGATACTGATGGCCATGCAGGTACACCCTTCCCTTTTTTCTGCCGGTTCACCTGGTAGCGTTTACAGAAGTGGTGGCGGATCAGGCAGCGATATACGGGAAGCGTTCCTGGTTTACAATGCACTTTTGAAATTAGAAAGGCAGGTAGCTTTTGCTCCATTATACCTGATGCGTGACTTTAATGGATGGGATCCTGAACTGGAGTTCAGGGTTATTGATACCCAACTTACAACCTTGGATAAAAATACCGGAACAGAAAAAAAATTAAGCTGATGTTGTTTAAAACCATACAGGAAATAAAGGAATATACTACGGTTGGCAACATTACAATGCCCTCAGCCACACCGGTTATGAATGTGGCAGAGGAAGACTATGTATTACCACTGCTCGGTACTGAACTTTATAACCTGCTTTCAAACTCATACAGCAACAATTCTATTGCAAATATGCCTGCAAATCTTAAGGCATTGCTTCCGTATGCAAGGAAAGTAGCAGCACCTTACTTTGCGGCTGCTTACTATAACAAATCAGATGTTTCCCTTAGTGATTCAGGTGGACAGCGGATAGAAACTTCCAATAATAAAACTGCTTACCAATATCAGGGTACCAACTTTAAAGAAGCCAATATCAGAGAAGGCGAGAAAGCAGCAGAAAAATTATTGGTTTTTCTCGCAAAAAATGAAAGTGATTACGAGCAATGGGCATTGAGCAGCGCTGCGGCTGATTACAAATCATTTTTTATAAAAAACGGCAGCGACTTTGCCAGCCTGTTTACATCCGCCTCGCCTCATCGCAATTACATAGCTATGCGCCCAAAAATGGCCGATATGGAGCTGATGTATGTTGAAGATGTAATGGGAACTGAATTAACTGCCACTTTAAAGGAAAAATTGCACAGCAATACACTTTTACCAGCGGAAAAAAAGGTGGTTGACTGTATAAAAAAAATCATTGCTTACTATACAGTAGCATTTTCCCTCCCATTTTTAAACGTAAGAATTGATGCTGAAGGCCTTAGTGTGGTAGCCTTAACCAGTTTTGGAAGCAACGATAAATCAAACAGTCGTGGCGGGATAACAACTGAAGACATTGAGCGCCTGCAAAACTCCTGTACTGAAAGCGGCAGGCAATGGGTAGAAAGATTGCACAAATTGCGCATTGAATATGCCACAGAATTGGGAATCGAAACAGCTCTAATAGTAAAAGAAAAAACAAATTTTCAAACAATTTTTGCAATAATTTAAAATCATGGACACACAAAAAATTTCTCAAATGGCTGCGGCAACAAATGTTAGTAAAACAGATATTTACCCGGCGGTACAAGGCGGTATAAATGTAAGTGTAACTGGCGAACAGATTCAGCAATTAATCACAGCAGCTTCTACGGTAGTTTTTAATCAGGCTATAACATTTAATCAGCCATTTGCAAGAAGTAATCACAACGTTACCGGAGCAATAAATTTCACTGTAAATCCTGTTTATCAATACCCCGGATGTACACATTTGGTTAAATTAGTAGCAGATGGTGTAAATGCGCCTTCTTTCAGCAGCAGCTTTAAAATAATAAACACAGCAGCCGCTTATGATAACAGAGCA
>JAGVCC010000322.1 GCA_020059395.1 Chitinophagales bacterium
AGTATTGCCGTTGAACGGAGCCCTTCCTTTGTCAGGATAAACTCTGCCACCGTTGCCCCATCAGGGCTTTAAAGCTGGCTACAAAAAAATCATAAAACCCTGTAACTTTTTATTACCGACCTTCGTATAACTGATAATCAAGACCATTTAGCACCAAAAACCTGTATGACGGAGAGAGAATATAATGAATGCGTAAACCTGTATGCAGACAATGTGTACCGCTTTATCCTCAAAAACCTGAGGCATGAAGAGGATGCCCGTGATGTGGTGCAGGGGGCATTTGAAAAAATGTGGATTAACAGGGATACGGTGGATAATGAGCGCAGCAAAAGTTTTTTATTTACGGTGGCGTACAATCAAATGATTGACCATATTAGAAAAAATAAACGGATTAGCTTAAAAGAAGAATTTAACGAAAACGAAAGAGGAACTGTTGCACCAAAGCATGATGCTAAACGCATTTTAAATGAAGCGCTGAGCAAACTGAGCGAAACACAACGAAGCCTGGTAATGCTGAAGGATTATGAAGGGTACAGTTATGAAGAAATTGGACAAATTACCGGCCTGAACGAAAGCCAGGTAAAAGTATACCTGCACAGGGCAAGGTTGCAGTTAAGGGAGTATATTGTAAAAGTGGAAAACGTTATTTAGTTAATAGTTCATGATTGATGGTTCATAGTAAAGCCATCAGCCATGAACCATCAACCATGAACCATGAACATAGAGCGTCATAATTACGAAGAGTTTTTTCTGCTGTATGCAGATAATGAACTGTGCGCCGCAGACCGCAAGGCTGTGGAAATGTTTGTAACTGAAAACCCTGATTTAAAAAAAGAACTGCAACTGATTCTACAAACCATAAGCGGTACAGATGCTGTGGTGTTCAACAATAAAGAATTGTTGATGAAACCGGTAATTACTCCATTGCAGGAGCAATTGCTGTTATTTATAGATAATGAGCAGGCCGCTGCTAATACAAAAAATACACAGCAATTAATAAATACCGATACTGCTGCTGCAAAAGAATTTGCTGCACTGCAACAAACCAAACTGCAGGCCGATACTAATATTATTTACACCAATAAAAAAGAACTGTACCGCAACAAAGAAGGCCGTGTGGTACGCATAGCATGGTGGCGTGCCGCTGCTGCTGCAGTACTGCTGGGTTTTGGTACATGGGGTGCGCTTACTTTAATAAAACCAGCAGCTGTTACTGAGGGCACTGTTGCAACAGAGCCTGCTATAAAACCTGTACAGCAAAAAAATGATGCAGCTAATGTTACTGCTGATGCAGGCAATAAACAAAACACTGTTGCAACCACTGCCACAAATACTGTTTCTACAAATACAAATGCTGCCAGCAATACAATAACAGTAAGTACAACAAAAAAATCATTGCCTGAAAACAACACTGCTGCACCAAAAAATAAACCAACTGTAAATTATAATAACAACCTGGTTAAAGAAAATAAAACAAATAATTTACCCAAACCCCTTTATAATAATTTTAACAACGACAACCGTAACGAAACCGTATCAAACAACGTAACACCTAAAGAAGCTGCAATTAAAAATGCTAACTCCGGATCTGCTGCATTAATTGCATCAACTACAAAGCCCAACACAACAACCGTTAACGGGTATGCAATAAATGCCAGTTACAACCCAGATGAAGCCGAAGAGGCCAACAACAACAAAGTGTTTTACATGAATGAAGAAAATGTAAAGCGCAGCAAGCTTGGAGGTTTTATTCGCAAAGTAAAAAGGGTGGTTGAGCGTACTGCCAATATTAAAACAGATAACAGTATTAAAGTGGCTGGCTTTGATATAGCATTAAACAGATAATCAACATTAAAACAGGACACCATGAAACAGCTAATTACACTTTTAGCCGCAGCAATTTTTTGCACTGCAGCAACCGCACAAACAGACAGCACTAAAACCCAAAAAAGCGATACCATACGCATAGGAGGTATGGTAATAGTTAAAAAAGGCAACACTAATAAAAATAAAGATGTAAGCGTAACAATGGGCCGTAAAGACCCTGCTAAAAAACGCAACAGCAACATAAGCACCAACTGGTGGATTGTTGATTTGGGTTTTGCCAATTACGACGACCAGACCAACTATGCAAACACAGGCACTTATTTAGTAAACCGCCCAGGTTACCCTGCATTAAATGGCAACGATTTTAAACTGCGTGCCGGTAAAAGCATAAACGTAAACATTTGGTTTTTTATGCAGCGCCTTAATTTAATTAAGCACCATGTAAACCTTAAATATGGTATTGGGCTGGAGCTTAATAATTACCGTTACAAATCAAGCATCAGTTATAAAGAAGGCGGTGCCATACCTTATAGCGGCACACAAACCAATGCCCCGTTTATTTTTAGAGACTCTATTTCGTTTAGTAAAAATAAACTTGCGGCAGATTATTTAACAGTGCCTATGATGCTGAACTTTAACACCAACCCACACAGCAAACGCAAAGGCCTTAGCATAAGTGCCGGTGTAAGCGCCGGTTATTTATACAGCCAGCGCAACAAACAAAAAAGTGATGAACGTGGTAAAGATAAAAACCGTGGCGACTACGATTTAAACCGCTTTAAATTAAGTTATGTGGCAGAGTTAGGTTTGGGCGGTGTACACCTGTATGGCAGCTACAGTCCTAAATCAATTTACGATAACAGTTTAACCATGAAGCCTTATACCGTTGGTTTCCGTTTCAGCAACTGGTAAAATATCTAAACTGCTCTCTCTCATACATGCCCTCAATTGCCAAAGCTTAGCAAGGCGGTTGAGGGCTGTGTGTTTTTACAATTGCAATACCTTAGTTTTGCACCGTGAAATCTTTATTCCTCCTTCTCTCTCTAACCATTATGCTTTTGCCTGCACTGCCCTGTGCCGATGTGGAAGAATGTACCAGTACTGCTACTGCACCTGCAACGCATAATAATCATGAGCATGAGGAAGAAGGCTGCAACCCTTTTTGCACCTGCAGTTGCTGTGGCAGCATTACAACAGCAGCAATACCCTTATTAAAAACAACCACCTCAAAACCTGCTGCAATACAAAAAAAGCAATTTGCATACAGCAATAATTTCCGCTCTGTAAACTTTGCCTGTAAAATATGGCAACCTCCCAAAATGGTTTAATACTTTCTTACTAAAGCTGCTTTAATTGAAAGCTGCATTTTTATTAAACCAAAAAATTTTTCATGCAAAAAATATTTTTATTGCTTGCAGCTATGGCATTTTTACAAAGTGCCACAGCCCAGCATACCATTACCCTGTTAGTTAAAAACGAACAAACTAAAGAACCCTTAGCCGGGGCCACCGTAAAGGCAAATAAAACAACGGTGCTTACCAATACTGATGGTATTGCCAGTTTAAAAAATTTACCTGCCGGCCAGTATTTAATTATTATAAGCCATAGCGGATTTGGCACTGTGCAAAACAGTTACAGCCTGCCATTACCCAATGCAGACACTGTTACAATTTTGCTGCAGCCGCAGGAAGAGGAAATGGATGAGGTAATTGTGCAAACCACCCGTACCAGCCGCACCATACAAAACACCCCCACCCGTGTAGAAACTATTGACGGTGAGGAACTGGATGAAAAAAATAACATGCGGCCCGCCAATGTATCTATGCTGTTGCATGAAAGTACGGGTATGCAGGTACAGCAAACATCGGCCACCAATGGTAATGCCAGCATACGCATTCAGGGGTTAGACGGCAGGTACACACAACTGCTTAAGGATGGCTACCCAAATTTTGGAAATTTTGCCAGCGGCCTTAGTGTGCTGGAAATTCCGCCGCTGGATTTAAAGCAGGTGGAAGTAATTAAAGGCCCGGCCTCTACATTATACGGTGGCGGCGCAATTGCAGGCGTGGTAAATTTTATAAGCAAACAGCCCGGCGAACAACTGGAAGGTGATTTTATTTTTAATCAAAGCAACATTGGGCAAAAAAATATTGGTGGCTATATTTCGAAAAAGAAAAACAAATTTGGCTTTTCATTTTTAACATTGGCCAATTTTCAAAAACCGTATGATGTTGATAAAGATGATTTTTCTGAACTGCCCGAGAGCCGTAACGTTACTATTAACCCACGGGTGTTTTATTACATCAATCCATCCACCACTGTAATGCTGGGCAACAGCTTTACCAAAGGCAGTAATAACGGCGGAGATATGCAAGTAATAGATGGAAAAGCGAATGCTGAACATACTTATTTTGAAAAGAACGAAACATTGCGAAACACCACCACACTGGAAATTGATAAAAAATTACAAGGCAACAATGCCATTAAAATAAAACAAAGCCTGGCGGTTTTTAAAAGAGATATTGCCATACCGGGTTATAGTTTTGGCGGCACCAGCACCAACAGCTTTACAGATGCATCATTACTTTTTTTAAAAAAACAGCACACTGTCATAAGCGGCATCAATATTATTGCAGATAACTTCAGGCAAAAAAATACAGCGCAGCAAAAGATTAAAACATTTACCGCCGGCGCTTATGTGCAACATACCTGGGATGCTGCCAGCAACATAAAAATTGAAAGCGGCCTGAGGGCAGATAATGTGCAGTACAAAAATGCCGGTTATAAAAATAGGCAAACTTTTTTGCTGCCCCGTGTATCGGCATTGTTTAAACTTGCGCATAATATAACAAGCCGTATTGGCGGTGGCCTTGGGTATAAAACACCCACCATTTTTACAGAGGAAACTGAGCGTATGCAGTACCAAGCAATTTTACCACTTACTAATGTTACTGCAGAAAAAAGTGCCGGGCTTACTGCCGATGTAAATTACAAAACCACTGTTGGAGAGGATTTATCAGTAAGCATTAATCAGTTGTTTTTTTACACCCAAATAAATAAACCATTGGTGCTGCAAAAAAACAGTGGCGGTAATTATTTTACCAATGCAGCAAAGCCAGTAACAAGCAGTGGGTTTGAAACCAATGTAAAATTTATTTTTAAACACGACCTTAAGCTTTTTGCAGGATACACTTTTACCAATGCAAAGGCTACTTACTTAACGGCAAACCAGTTTTTACCGCTGCTGCCCAAAAGTAAATTGAACCTTACGCTGATGTATGAAAAAGAAGACAATTTTAAATTAGGGCTGGAAGGATATTTTACCGGGCAGCAATATTTATACAATGGTTTTAAAACACCCTCGTTTTGGGAGTTTGGTTTTATGGCACAAAAAACATTTGGCAAAATTTCGGGTTATATAAATTTTGAAAACTTTACCGACCAGCGGCAAAGCAATTACAAAACAGTGGCAAACCCGCCGCATAATAATCCTGTGTTTGATGATATATGGAATCACACAGAAGGGTTTGTGGTAAATGGAGGAATAAAACTGAAGTTGTAAATGCGCTGCATAACCGATTAAAAAACATATTAAAAACTGTTGGGTTCAGCTTGGCCAAAGGTGTGCATGGGGTGCTGAGCCTAACAATTTTTTGTTTTAATCACTACCACTGTAAGGTAACATTTTG
>JAGVCC010000387.1 GCA_020059395.1 Chitinophagales bacterium
CGTACTTTAGAAATTGCTGCACATGCTGAAAAAAATAATGTAGGTGTAATTGTTTTAAACAGTAACGAAGGACAAAGAGATGATGCAGACAGTTTTGAAGAAATGAAAGCGTATGCAAAAGCACAGGGCTATAAATGGAATTACGTAGTGGATAAGGATAATGAAATTGCAGATGCTTTTGGAGCCAACCGTACACCCGAATGTTTCTTATTTAGCAATGATTTGAAATTGGTATATCATGGAGCTATTGATGATAACCCCAGCGATGCAGGCAGTGTAAGCCGCCGGCATTTAAAAGTGGCTGTTGATGAGCTTGCTGCCGGTAAGGAAATTTCAATTAAAGAAAGCAGGAGTGTGGGTTGTGGTATTAAACGAAAGGGTTGATTTGTAAGATTGAATAAAGTTGCGACAGATATTAAAAGTAAGGCCTGCAAACGCAGGCCTTACTTTTAATATCTGTTTAATGAAGCGGCCTTTTTTTAATCATGCCGCCTTTAGTATCCTTTACACTGTTCATTACTATAAAGGCGTTAGGGTCAATTTTTTCAAGCTCTGTATTAAGCTTGTTTATTTCAAGCCTTGTTATTACAGAATAAATAATTTCCACATTTCTTGTTTCGCCGGTTTTTCCGTAGCCTCTTTTACCAGTATAAACTGTAACGCCCCTGCCCATTTTGTTTATAATCATTTCACGTATTTCATCGCTGTGAGAAGATACAATAGTAACGCCGATATACTCTTCAATACCTTCTACAATAAAATCAAGCGTACGGGATGCAGCTAAATACGTTATCATTGAGTACAAAGCAATTTCAATAGAAAGAAAATATGCCGCTGCCGAAAAAATAACGATGTTGATAACAATGATAATATCTCCAATAGTGGTGCCCAGTTTGCGGCTTAAATAAATAGCAAGTACTTCGGTGCCGTCAATAACAGCACCACCTCTTACTGCAAGGCCAATACCTGCCCCTAAAAAAAAGCCGCCAAATACTGCCACCAGTAAATTATCGTTTGTTATGTTTGGAAAACTGACTGTTGCAAGCACCAATGCTAAACCTGAGATTGCTAGCGCCGTTTTAACAGCAAACTGCCTGCTCATTACATTATAGCCTAAAATTATAAAGGGAATATTAATGCCAATTATGAGGTAGTATAACGGCACTTTTGTAACCGCCGAAATTAATAGTGATATACCGGTGGCACCACCATCAATAAAATGGTTGGTGAGCAAAAAACCTTTAAATCCAAATGCTGCAGAAAAAATACCGGCTGTTATTAAAAAGAAATCTTTGATATGCCGCTTTAAGGAAATGATGAAACCACGATACTCTTTAGCATCTTTATAACTGCTGCGGCGTTCTTTATTTTTTAAGGCGTTGCGTACAAAAAAATTAGTCCAGTTTGATGGCATGATTTATATGTCAGTTCTTGAAATTACTTAAAAAAGCCGGAATATGTATCTGTTTCCTGTACTTCAACCTGAAAGTTAGCAACCGCATTACTAACAGTTATATAACTTTTTTATAGTTAAGCTGCTATACTTGAAATGGCTTTTTACTGAAGCATATAAAATGGCTGCCTGTTACTTTAATGCGTTATTAAAGTAGCCACTATTTTTTCTGTAAATATTGCAGCGGCAGCATCGCTTTCATTTGTCTGCCGGTGCAATATGTTTATCATTATTTCCATCGCTTTTTCGCCTTGCAGAACGGGATATTGCTCCAGCGATATTTTTGGCGGATATGAAATATAGTCAGTTATTGGGAGGTTGGCATAGCTGGCAAAAATAATATCCTTATTAATTTTTATTTTCTTTTGCTTTGCATACTGTACGGCATCCATATGCACATAATCATTAAATGAAATTACAGCATCGGGTGGCGTTTTTAAGGCCAGCAGGCTTTTCATGGCTGCATAATTACTTTCTTTTGAAAAATTACTTACTTCTACCAGTTGCATGTCAATTTTTAATTTCTGTTTCTCTATCCCTTTCATATACCCTTTTAACCGCTCCTTACTTGCAGTAAGTTTTTCGGGGCCGTTAATTAAAGCAATATGACGGCATCCAATGCCGTATAAATGCCTTACTATTTCAATCGTACCTTTAAATAAATCACAGTAAACTTTGTTTACGCCGTCCAGTTCAGGAACTCTGTCAAAATACACTACAGGAATGTTGTGTTTTTCAAAAGCTTTCAGGTGTTCGTATTTATTGGTATTTTTTGACAGAGAAATTATTAAACCATCAACCCTTTGTTTTTTCATTATCTCCACCACTTTTTTCTCTTTTTCTACATCATCATAGCTTTGCCCGAATAGAATAGTATAATTGTGAAGCAGGGCGCCTGTTTCAATGCCGCAAATTGCCTGAGAAAAAAACTCTTCTCTAATAAATGGCAATACCACTCCAATAATATATGTCCTTTTTTGCTTAAAAAAAATAGCCTGAGTGTTTGGTTCGTAGCCTATCTCTTTCGCCAGCTTTTGCACTCTTTCCTTTGTTCCCAAACCTATACGTGGATGATTTGCCAATGCCCTTGATACTGTAGAAACAGCTACGTTAAGCTGTTTGGCTATTTGTTTTATGGTGGGTAGTTTCGAATCCATTTTTTGATGTTTTATAAATTTATAAAGAACATCTGGTTATTTACATGATTATTTTGTGCGTAAATGGCAAATCATGCTTTTCGATGGCATTAAGCAAAGCTAAAATTTGTTGCATTTTAAGTTGTTTAAAAAAACTAAAAATTTTACTTGCAAAGCTTTTTCATTTGTTTGTTTTAATTGGCTATAACAAACTTGAATGTAAGGGACGGA
>JAGVCC010000031.1 GCA_020059395.1 Chitinophagales bacterium
AATTGTTGTTGCTGCCACTCCCGAACTTATTACAGTTTTTGATCCAGATCTTTTTCTTGGAAATTCAAAATACAATAAATTAAATTTATATTCAGCGACCCCTGCATAAATCTTATCGTCAGAACCTAAATAGGCATAAATCCAATTGAAATAAACATTTTTAACACCGCAAGATTGGTAGTTTCCATTAGGTCCTACTGGCGTAAAATTAAATGAATTACAATCGGAATGTAAGATTGGTACGGAATTATTTTTTACAACTTCCTTTAATTTTTCAAAACTATATAAGTTTTCAGTACCATTTTTTGTTCCTTCATTATACTCCTCTGGAGTAACCTCTTCGTTTTTAACCTCTCGGGTTGTTTTATTATATGTAGCTTTAAATGGTACAATTACGTTTCCCTTTTTATCCGTAGTTACATCACCACCTTGTATTCTCGTTGCATCACCATCAGCAACAACCTGGTCCATATCATCATGCCCATAACCCATATAGGCCATTCCATCTGGGTCTATAAACCGTAAAGGGTTATTTGCACAATAAACATAAGGGCTGTGCCGTCTGCTGGTTTCACTTAGTGGATCAAGAGCACTCCATCTTCCTATTTGGCAATCATAATACCTTGCCCCATAATCATATTCTTCCAACCCACTTCCATCACTAAACTCTTTGCTCTGTAACTCCTTTCCGTTATACTGATATTTATTATCTTTTATAACAGCGGCTTTACTACAAATACCCTCCATCCGCATTCCAAAAGCATAAAAGTGGCTTTCTTCAACTATTGCACTTCGGGTATGTTGTACTTCTAAATTATCAAAGAACACATTGATGTTACTCTCATTGCTGGCGTATATGTAAATATACCCATTTTTTGCCACAGGTATATCTTGTAAAAAATGGGATTTGTCACCACCTCCGTAATCACTTTTTACAGGATCAAACCCGCCAGTTACATAATTAAACTGGTCATCAAAAATTATGTAACATAATCCTGATTTTACATTATTGTTTGGGTTGGTGTTTCCGTTGTTGCCTAAAAAATTATTGAGGGGTGTTACCGTACCAGTTTGATTTCCGTTTAATGCATTATATGTTGCTCCGTGTGCAGTTGCAGGGTTGATAGCACCGCCTATATTTAAAAAACTGGTTAAAATTGTTGCTGCTGATAAATTATTATTGACTACGCCACCTCCTGCATACTCATACCAACTTTTGGCAAGTATATTAAATTTATCTCCTGCCATTACCTTCAGTACTATACCCAAGCCTGTTCGGTTTTCATTACCGTTAATGCGGTAAACCTTTTGACTTGTTGCTGCTGGTGTTGCAATGGTATTGGGATTGTTTGTACCATTGTCATTTGTCCAGGCGGGAGCATTGCCTGGCTTAGCTACCACATAACTGCCGTTTATATCAAAAAAGTTTTGCTCTGTTCCTACCGCAGCATCTTCTACAGTTGCAGTGGGGTACCAATCAACTTTTTGTTCATCAGTAAGTACCATTCTTACATTGCCAAGATGGTCCTTCAGCATATAATCAAAAGCATAGCTTGCAGGGTCGCTGCCTGCTGCTGGTTTAAAACGTATGCGACCTTCTTCATGCGGTATCAGTTGCAATACATCATCTTCATATACAAAGCCATTAAGGTAAGTGGTTGTTTTATCAGGCTTACCGGTTTCGTGTACTATCTTTTTTTGTTTGCCGCCGGTGGCATCGTATATGTATTCTATACTGCCTTTTGCAGTGGTGGTGGTTTGTCTTACTTTTATTTGCTGCGGCAGGTTTAGAAAATTATAAATAATACCATCGGCACTGCTTACATCTTCTATGTCTTTGTTTTTATCTTTTACCAGGTTGCCGTTAATGTCGTAAGTATAATCTACAGTGGTAGTTGTTTTTGTTGGTACGTTTTGCTGGTATAAGGCACTTGCCCTAAAATCCCCCAATTTAGTTGTAGCTTCGTTTGCACCATCTATTACATTTTTAAGCTTATTACTGTTGTCGTAATAATTATAGGTTAACTGGTCAATTGGGCTGCTGGCATTTATCTTTAACCCCATTTGGTTCATGTGCTTTATGTTGCCATTGGCATCATAGTCTATACCGGTGGTGTTAAAGTTTACGGTAGTGTTATTCCAGTTACTGGCATAAGTGCCGTTATCCTGTTTAAAAATGGCATCGGTAAGGCGGTTTACATTATCATAGCTGTAATCGTATTTACGGGTTACTTCATCGCCTTTACTTTTCCATACACTGCCGGCAATATTACCGTTGTATTGAGCAGCAGACAGGTTTCCATTGGCTGCTGTAGTGGCAGTTTTGTCGTATCCCAGTTCAAATCCAAAATATTTGTCTGTATAATTGGTACTACCGGGCTGCTGCATGTAATTGCGGTTTACACCCAATAGCCAGCCACGTATATTGTAATCATACGCCAGGTTTTCCAGTTCGGTGGTACTGCTTGGTTTGTTGCCCAGCTTTTTGGTTTTAAGCTGCCCCCCTTCATCATAAATATTATGAGCAATTATTTTTTCGGGGCTGGCAATGGTTTGGCTGTTTAAGGTGCTGCTTATTTTTTTGCGTACATAGGTTACACGGCCCAAGTGGTCGTATTCCATTTTAGTAAGTACGGTATGTGTTTGTGCGTTTGTTCCTGCTTTGCTGTGCTGTATTAAACTTCGTAATGG